>JAFGHA010000110.1 GCA_016930275.1 Chitinispirillaceae bacterium | reverse complement strand
GTTGAGAAGTGACCTTCGCATAAACGAGGAGAATTATCGTTCTCTGCTTTCCGCTTATCACAGCCTGAACGACGAACCTGTCAAGACTTCCGCGGATCTTTCGGTTCATCAGGCCTCTGCACTGATAAACGCACTGGAGCGTTTGATCGACAAATCGCCCGAGGTTCGCTCCCGTGTTTATGCAAGTGACCGTCAATTGAAACTGATGTTTGCCTTATGGCACATGATTACCGGAATTCGGGATTCTACCGGTATCCGTAAATCCCTCCAGACCTTTCTGGAACATCATTTTCATATTCACGATATAAATCACATCCCGAAAAAAAAGATGCCGAAAATTATTTATCCGCTTTCGATTATGGCCCGGAAAAGAGGGACGAACCGTTTCCGGTCGCCAGCGGCATCGGACAAGGTATAAAATGAACCGGAATCGCCTCATGCACGAGCGGAGCCCTTACCTCCTGCAGCACGCCGGCAACCCGGTACACTGGTACGCATGGGGTGAGGAGGCTTTTAAGCAGGCTCACCAGGAGGACAAGCCGGTCTTTCTTTCAATCGGCTACTCAACCTGCCACTGGTGCCATGTGATGGAACGGGAATCATTCGAAAACACAGCGATTGCGGCGATCATGAACGAAAATTTCATATCCATCAAGGTTGACCGTGAAGAACATCCCGACATCGACCACTTTTACATGAATGCGTTGCATTCGATGGGCTCCGGCGGAGGCTGGCCGCTCTCAATGTTTCTCACCCCCGACAGAAAACCGTTTTTCGGTGGTACCTATTTCCCGCCTACCGACCGGTGGGGTAAGAGCGGTTTTGATACGATTCTGCTATTGATTGCGAAGGAATGGAAATCAAACCGACGGAAGTTGTTCGAACACGCGGATTCTGTTTTGGATTCGCTGAAACGAACCGTACCCGGTAAACATGAGTTTCCGGGTGCGGTGACTCTGCAGAATGCCGTCGCTCAGTTTATACAAAACTTTGATCCTGTATACGGCGGATTTTCAAGTGGTACAAAATTTCCCATGGCACATGTCCTCTCTTTTCTGTTTCGTTGCTGGGATCGGTTCCATGATAAGGATGCACTCGAAATGGCTCTACATACTCTTGACCGGATCGCTGCCGGAGGAATTCGCGACCATCTGGCGGGAGGGTTTCATCGGTATGCGACCGACCGGGAATGGCTGGTGCCGCATTTCGAGAAAATGCTCTACGATCAGGCATTGCTGACGACGGCATATACCGAAGCTTTTCAGATTACCGGCAACGACAACTATCGCAGGATCGTCAGTGAAACTCTCGGTTATATGACTAATTATCTCCGGCACCCCGAAGGAGGTTTTTACTGTGCCGAGGATGCCGATAGCGGCGGGAAGGAAGGGGAGTTTTACCTTTGGAGCAGGGAAGAAATATTCACTACGCTCGGAGAAAGTGATGGCGTCCTGTTCTGTGCATTCCATGGCGTTACGGAAGGGGGGAATTTCGAAGGGCGCACCATTCTCAGCGCCCGGAAGACACCGGAACAATTTGCGGAAGAATCCGGAATGGATGCCGCCGTTTTTAATAAATGGTCTGAACGATGCAGGAATAGTATGCTTGCTTTGCGGGACAGAAGGCCACGCCCGTTGCGTGACCACAAGATTCTGACCGACTGGAACGGTTTGGCAATTTCCGCTTTTTCATATGCCGCACGCGCTTTGCAGGAACCACGATTCGCGAAAACTGCATCCGAGGTCGCCGGGTTCATCCTCTTGAATATGCGGAGCGGCGACCGGTTGTATCGAAGCTATTGCGATAGATCCCCTGCAGGCATAGGGCTGCTCACCGATTACGCTTTTTTATGCAACGGATTGATCGATCTGTACGAAGCGACGTTCGAAGAACGATGGCTGATCGAGGCGCGATCGCTGTGCGGCGCAATGATCCGTCTTTTCAGGGATAACGATACCGGCGGTTTTTTCATCGGACCGCATGACGGCGAAAGGCTGCCGGTCAGTTTGAAAGAGTCGGCTGATGGCGCTTTACCGTCGGGTAATTCCACCGCTCTCATGGTGATGTCGCGTCTGGAACATATAACCGGTGATCCCGGGCTGCGGGAGTTGACCGATGCGGCATTCCGAGCGTTTGTCCCCGAAATCAGTGTAATGCCGGCGGGGTATCCTGCAATGCTTTCTGCCCTCGACTACCGGCTCGGTCCGCGTAGGGAGGCGGTAATCGCAACCGGCGACAATAACGAGACGGCGCGGCTTTTCATCAACGAAATCAATAACCGTTATGCTCCCCGGACCTTCGTGTGCATTCACCGGCCGGGTGAAGCGGGACGGAAACTTGAAGCGGTTGCTCCATTTGTCAAATATATGAAACCACGCGACGGCAAGGCAACGCTCTATGTGTGCGAAAACAACGAATGCCGCCTGCCCGCGACCGATAGTGACGAGGCCCGGATTCTTTTCGACGGAAAATGAAGAACCACAGCGGACTAATGATCGACAATGCAGCATTTGTTTCCGACACCTGCAGCCCTGCCGCATTGTCTTTGCATCAGGGTATATCTTTTTTCCTTCCGGAATGTTTGTTGCCTTTCCATCAGGAATACAAAACACCTTGCCGTGATTTTACCCATAAATGATTTTTAAATGCCTTCTGTGACGTACAACCTCCCTGACAAACCGGCGAAACATTCACTCCCGCAGTTCAAGAGAGACAACCGATGAAAAGTGGAACCCTGACCAGGCCGTCAGGAATCGAGGCGGTCGGAGCGCTGCCGTGGGGAAGTCATTTCTGCCAATTTTACGATACCGACAAGGATTTGATCGACACGCTCGTGCCGTATTTCCGCGCGGGACTCGAAGCGAACGAGTTCTGCATCTGGGTGACGTCGGAACCGCTCAAGGCCGAAGCGGCACGAGCCGCATTGGCGGCGGACATGCCCGATCTCGACCGTAGGATTGAACGGGGCCAGATCGAGTTCCTCGATTACGACGAATGGTACACAAAATCCGGCTCTTTCCACGCCGATGAAGTCCTGCGGAACTGGAAAGACAAGCTCGACACAGCCCACGCGAAAGGGTATGACGGCCTCCGGCTCACCGGGAACACCTTCTGGCTGGAGAAAAGCGTATGGGCTGACTTCACAAAATACGAGGAAACGATCAACACGGCGCTTTCGGGTGCGAACATAATCGCGCTCTGCACCTATTCCCTCCACAAATGCGGCGCGATCGAGATCGCCGAAGTGATCGCCAACCACGAATTCGCACTTATCAAACGCTCGGGCGAATGGCAGATCACCCGGAGCATTCACCATCAAATGACGGAGCAATCGTTACGGGAGAGTGAGGAGCGTTACCGGTCGCTCTATTCGGCGATGAAGGAGGGCATGGCGCTGCACGAAATCGTCCGCGACGCCGAAGGAAAGGCGATCGACTACCGTATCATCGACGTGAATCCCGCCTTCGAACGGATCACCGGCATCAGCCGTGAGGCGGCGGTGAATACCCTTTCGTCCCGGCTTTACAATGCCGGGGAACCGCCCTATCTCGACATTTATTCGAGGGTCGCGGAAACCGGAAAACCCGAATCGTTCGAAACGCATTTCCCTCCCATGGCCAAAATTTTCCGTATTTCGGTTTTCTCATCGGGAAAGCGACAGTTCGCTACGGTTTTCGAGGATATCACGGAGTGTAAGCAGACTGAGCAGGCTTTGCATGAAAACGAGGAACGGTTGCGGTTTGCCCAGGAATCGGCCGGGGTCGGTACCTGGGTCTGGGATATTCCTACAGGAAAACTTGAATGGTCCGGTGAACTTTTCAGGCTTTTCGGCGTGGATTCCACCTGCACCGAAGCATCGTTCGATACCTGGAGAACCGTGGTTCACCCCGACGATCTGTCCATCGCGGAGGAACGTATTGATGCTGCGGTAAAAAACCGCACTAAGCTTGATAGTGATTACCGCATCGTCCGGTCGGGGAGTGAAATACGCTGGATTCGTGCCATCGGCAGGACGCGCTATGACGACGGCGGAGCGCCGCTGCGCATGTCGGGCATTTGCATGGATATCAC
Organism: Chitinispirillaceae bacterium; assembly: GCA_016930275.1. GTDB lineage: Bacteria > Fibrobacterota > Chitinivibrionia > Chitinivibrionales > Chitinispirillaceae > JAFGNB01. Next base: position 6,465 of record JAFGHA010000110.1, on the reverse strand, counting down.
TGAACACAAGAGGCATGAAGAATCGATACGGAAGGAACACCGGGAGACCCTGCTCGCCAACCGCGTGCTGCGAATCTTCATGGAGGAGAATAGCGACGGTCTGTTCGACAAAACGTTGGCTGCAATTCTGGAGGGTACCGGAAGCCGCCACGGCGTTCTGGGGTATATTGCTGAACCGGGGCACCTCATCTGCCCGAGTCTTTCCGCCATGCTGGCTTCCTGCGAGATAGAGGGCAAATGCATCCATTACCCGCCGGAGAAATGGAAGGGTCTGTGGGCCAGGGCGTTGCGTGAGAAAAAGTCACTGTTTACGAACAAAGTACCGGCAGTACCGCAGGGACATGTGGCAATTGACAACAACCTCGCCACACCGATCGTTTTTCAGGAAAGGGTGATCGGCCTGCTCAACCAGGCCAACAAGGAGGGCGGCTACACCGAAGATGACAGGGACCTTGCTGACGGTATCACGCGGCGCATCGCACCGGCGCTCTTCGCCTGGATACAGCGGAAACTGCGTGAAGAGGAACATGAAAAGGCTCTGTCCGACCAGCAACGAGCCCTCCGGCGTTTCGAGCTGCTGGCGCGGACGGCCGGCGATCTCCTGCACTCGCGCGAACCGCAGAAAATCGTCGAGAAGCTCTGCTCCAATGTCATGCACTTTCTTGATTGTCATGTTTTTTTCAACTTTCTCACAGACGAGCAGGTCGGCCGCCTTCACCTTAATGCCTGTATGGGTATACCCGAACAGGAGGTACGACGCATTGAATGGCTCGACTATGGCGTTGCCGTCTGCGGATGCGTGGCCCGCGACGGATGCCGTATCGTTACGGAAAAAATTCAAACCGGCAATGATGAACGTACCACGCTGGTAAAATCCTATGGTATCAGCGCCTACGTCTGTCACCCGCTCCTCGGGCCGGGGGGGAAGGTGATCGGCACGCTCTCGTTCGGCACGCGCACGCGGGAAAATTTCAGTACCGAAGATATCGAGCTGATGAAAGCTGTCTCCGACCAGGTCGCAGCGGCAATGATCCGCATGCAGTCGGAACGGGAATTACGGGAAAGTCAGAAAGACTTCAAGCGGGCCCAGTCGGTCGGCCATATCGGCAGCTGGCGTCTGGACGTCAACAAAAACGAACTCACCTGGTCGGATGAAAATCACCGGATATTCGGCATCCCCAAGGGTGTTCCCATGACCTACGAAACGTTTTTTTCAACGATTCATCCCGACGACCGGGAGTACGTCGACGTGCAGTGGCAAACTGCACTTGCCGGTAAACACTACGACATCGAACACCGCATCATTGCTGACGGAGTCGTGAAATGGGTAAGGGAGACTGCTGAACTGGAATTCGATTCATCCGGAAAGCTTCTCGGCGGATTCGGTACCACTCAGGACATCACCTCCCGAAAAAGGGATGAAGAGGAGCTGCTGAAATACCGGGAGGGATTGGAAAAACTCGTCGAAGAACGCACTGCGGAATTAAAGAAAAGCCAGGAACAACTGCTTCATGCCCAGAAAATGGAGGCGCTTGGACAGCTCGCGGGCGGGATCGCCCATGACTTTAACAACATGATGCAGGTGGTCATCGGGTTCGCCTACCACACACTGCGAAAACTTGATTTTGAAAATCCGATACGCGAGAATCTGGAACATATCGTACAGGCGGCGAAAAGCGCCTCCGTGTTGACGCATCAGCTTCTGTCATTCAGCAGAAAGCAGATGTTGCAGCCGCAGGTCGTTTCGGTTAATGATCTGGTGCTTAAAATCAAACCCATACTTCGCCGTACGCTTGGCGAAGATGTGGAAGTCACCTACGATCTTCAACAGGGGCTTGGTCATGTAAAGGTCGACCCGGTCCAGCTTGAACAGGTAATCGTCAATATGGCGGTCAACGCGCGCAATGCCATGCCTGATGGAGGAAAACTCGAATTACAAACCGCAGAGGTGATGCTCGGCGATAGTCATCCCTACGAAAAGAACCCCGTTGCGCCCGGACCGTATGTGATGCTGGCGATTTCAGATACGGGATGCGGGATGGATACAGCAACGTTGGAAAAGATATTCGAACCGTTTTTCACCACCCGTCCGTTCGGCACGGGATCGGGACTGGGGCTTTCCACGGCGTATGGTACCATCCGGCAGAGCGCGGGTGCCATACGGGTCTACAGTGAACCCGGCAAAGGGACGACCTTCAAGATATACCTCCCCCGGTGTGAAAATAAAATCATGGCCGGTTCACCGGACGATGCAGAAAATACAGAGAGAGCAGTCGGTAAAACGGTCCTTGTCGTCGAAGACAACCATATGGCGCGCGAGTTTGTATCGCTTGAACTTCGTGACCTCGGTTTTCGTGTTCTGATTGCACCCAGCGGTGAGGAGGCGATTTCGCTATCGACAAGTCATAACGGACCGATCGATCTCTTGCTGACCGATGTCGTGCTGCCGGGGGCAAGCGGATGGGAAGTGTCGAAGACGATTTCGGTACAGCGGCCCGGGATTGTTACGCTCTATATGTCGGGATACGATGCGGACCGAAGCATTAAAAAGGGTAAACTCATGGCAGGGGTCCGTCTTCTGGTAAAGCCCTTCACCCCGGAACAGCTCGCCGGCGGGATTCGTGAGGTGCTGGAGTCTGGGGCGTCAAGCATAGAAACGCATCGGGGTAAACCTGCTTCACTGCCGTCAACCGCCCAAAAGGCCGGACCGCTGCATATCCTGGTAGTGGACGACGATCCGGGCATCGCGGAAATCATCGCGGAGGTCCTTCGAGAACCGGGGGACAGCGTCAGGTCCGCCGAAGACGGCGCCACCGCACTCAGACTGGCCGGTGAACGCATACCCGACGTCGTACTGCTTGACATTAAACTACCCGATATTGACGGGTATGAATTGTCGCGACGGATCAGGGAATTGGGCAACGGATCGACTCCTTATATTATCGCAACGAGCGGGTTGTCGCCGGAAGGTGAGGCCGGCAGGGAGGCATTCGACGATTACATCATCAAGCCGGTCGATTTCACGCGACTGCGGGAGATGATTGACGGCAGACCGAAAAAACGTTGCAGGCGGGCAGTCGAATAGTCCGTCGTCGCCATGGTACGGGGCACTTTTCATCAGGCTGTTGGAGAGCCCATGGTACGAAGCCAGCGGTAATGTGCCGCAAGACCGGCAGCGTAGGACTTATGTTCTTTATGTGGAATGCCGAACTCATCACATACGACATCGATTATTCCGGCAATCCTGCTGTAGTGCACATGGCAGATGCCCGGAAAAAGGTGATGCTCACGATGGAAATTCAGACCACCCGTAAGCCAGGTCACCGCCGGACTATTTCGGGAAAAATCGACGGTTACCCTCACCTGGTGAACAGCCCGCGGGTACGCCATACGTCCTGATGTTTTGTCGGGTAAAGGGAATTCAGATTCCCCGGCACAATGCGGCAATACGAAAATCATGCTCAATATAAACCCGGCCACCGACATGGTTATAAAGTAGAAAAACAGCACATGAAGAACAGGGTGGTACAGCAGGGGAACAGCGAATGCAATCGTGAAAAAAAACACCTTTCCACCGATAAACAGAACAAGGTCACGCCCGCCGGGCCGGGGGATTCGGTGAAATCCCAGCCGCCCTGCGATCAAACTGCGAAAATCATCGAAGAGCTGCCATTTAATCGTCAAGAGACCATAAAACAACCAGATATAAAGATGTTGCCGGCGGTGGAACCATAAACGGTTCGCCGCAGGGGCAATTCGTCCGAGTGCACCGAAATCTATATCAGTATCAAAGGCACTGATATTGGTGTAGCGATGATGAATCCGGTTGTGTTTCCATTGCCAGAAATACGAACTGGCACCGATCAGTTCAATCGACAACGCCATTAGCTTATTGATGGCGCGATGCCGGGAGTAGGCATTGTGCGATCCGTCGTGCTGCAGGTTTGCCCCGATGCCGACGACCGCAAAACCCAGGAGCGTCGCCGAAAGCATGCCTTTCCAGAGGTTATCTGCAGCAAACACCAGGTACAGGTATGCGCAAAGAAAGAGTACAAGTATGGAAAACGCCTTGATATATACTCCCACCGTTGCGAACAAGTTCTTGCCTGCAGTATCGAAATATTCATAAACCCTGCGGTGAAGCTCTGTTTCAAAACTCCGGTCATTACCGAACTTCAGCGTCGGTAATGCTATCGGCTTATTACGATCCAGGTTGATAACACCCTGTTTACCTGACTCCGAAACCATATCTGTTTACCTCCTTTCGATTCCGGTTTGACGATGGTGCTGCTCCGGAATGTGCGATCCGAATAAAAACGCATATCCAAAGAGGTGTTATTCAAGCCCCGAATTTTTCGATTTCGATTTTTTCTCTTTCAACTCCGCATTGCTGCAACTGACCAAGGACAAACTCCTGCATGGCATTCGAGCCGCAGACGAAAACGTCCATCCCGCGAAAATCGGCATGTCGTTGAAACAGACCGGCATCGAGCAGACCCTCTTCGAATCGCAGAGAAGTGATGCGATGTTTTTTCAGGTGTTTCGGTTGAAAAGGACGCTCCGAAACGATCACAGCCGTGAAATCCATGAAGAAATTGAACACATCAATCTCACCAAGTGAAAAAAAGTCTCCCGGATCGGAACAGCCCCAGAACAGGGTTGTTTTATTCAGGTTATTCAAAATTCGAATGGAATGGCGCAGCACGCTTAAAAACGGTGTGATGCCGATTCCCCCGGCGATCATTACAACCCCTTTTGAACGTCCGATATTGCCGCAGAAAGTTCCGAACGGTCCCGCTAGCCTGACCTCTTCACCGGGATGAAGCGCATGAATCATACCGGTGATGGAGCCCGCCCGCTTGACGGTGATTCTGAGCATGTGGCTCCCGGGTGCGTTGGAAACAGTGAACGGTTGCGACTTTGTCCACCCGACACCCTCCCGCAATGAAACCGTCACGAACTGCCCCGGCGACCAGCCGCAAAGTGCGGAACCGGGAGCCAACCGGAGAACGATGGTTTTTATGTCAGCCGTCTCCGGTTTGACGGCAATTACGGCTGCCGTTTCGTTATTACTTTTCATGATGGCTCCGAAATAACACCAGGGTATCTTCCCTGCCGGATTATGTTTCTCCCATTCGCCAATAATCGGTCCGTTCCGGGACTAACCATTTCAACCGGAATATCAACAAGTGCCTTGAGCGGTTTGCTGAATGGAACCTCCTAGTCCAGAAGCCCTTCATGGGTGGTTGTATACCGGTGGTACACCTGCCGGCATAAATAAACAGGAAGGAAATGTGCATGATAATTTTCAGGGTACTAAATCAGGCGATTTCACAGGTCCCGCAAACAGCCCTGCTTCCCTTCATTTCGACTGAAACGCTTTTCGCCCCACATTCGTAATCATCGTTGTACTTGCACCGATCAACCTTGCATGCACCGATTTTGGCCAGCAGGTTTTTAATTCCTCCTTTCTTGCTTCCGGATAAAAAGGTGTCGCAGAGCGGTTCCGGCCCCCCCACGTTGATCGCGACGGTGTGACACATTCGATCCGCATTGAATATGCATGATTCGACACTGCACTCGGATACGTCGGAAACGATGTTTTCCATGAATAAGCTCCTTTCTTTTTGTTAACACACATTTCTTCCTTCAATTGGAGTTACATAGAATGGATTTATGGTAAACGGGGTTTGCTGCATGAATAGTGCGGGTAAGAAGCGAATGACATGCCAACGAAAGGATCGATCGGTTTTTGGAAATTATCGTCCCCGGACAACAGGAAACCGGCGGCGAACCTTAACTTTCTTGATTTTACGAACAGCAATTCCTGAAATCAAGAATCAGGCTCTATTACCGGAGCCGGACCCGCAATTATGGAACGCAGTAGACAACAACATGGTGGTACCATGCAGGCGGAAGGTGAAAAGATAATGGGGCGGGGATTTATTTCAATCCGGGATAAACGGGGAACAATCAGATGCAACAATCAGTTTCTTCAGTGTCTGCGGAGCTACCGGTTTTTCGAGATAGAAACTCGCTCCCCTCGAAAGGATGTAGCTTTTAATGATATCATCGCCATATGCGGTCAATACTATTATTTTGCAATTTTGCTGATATTCCGCCACTGTCGTAATCACATCAAGTCCCTCGAATCTTGCCGTACCATTCAACCAGAGGTCGGTGATAACGACGTCATAGACATTTTTTTGCAGGAGAGTAAGGGCTTCATTGAACGTCCGGGCGGTGTGGATGACGATATCAGGTTCGTCGAATAGTATGGTAAACGTAAACAGAACGGCGTCTTCGTCGTCAATCAGTAAAACTTTTCTTACGTTCTCGCTCATAAATGTCTCGCCGCCGGGGATTCGTTGGAATCGTGGTGTTGAAAACGTGCCTTCGACCTTGCCGGGTTGCAGGTCCAGCTGAAGCTTACTGAAGAAACTGGTCCCGGACGGAGGGTTCCTC
>JAFGHA010000109.1 GCA_016930275.1 Chitinispirillaceae bacterium | reverse complement strand
GTTCACCTTTTGTGAGGCGGTACAGGTTCCGACATTCTCCATTGCAAGGGTAACGTTCACGGTGCCTTCATACGAAGTGATCGGTACTTTCTTGGTCACGTATCCCGCCGCCGAAACTTCCAGTTCATCATTAACGGCCAGCTGTTTGGCCAGTTTCCCGTCGGATGATGCAACCGCCGAAGCTGAAGCGGCACTCTGACCGTTGGCAAACGGCAGGAAACGGAAACTTGAAGTACGCTCCCCAATGGAAACCCGGATTACCATCATGCCGGCAGCAACCCGGTTTTTCGTCGCGTCGAACTGAACGGTTCCCGCAGCAGTTAATTTTTCAAGAGTACTTTCCAGCAGATTCCCCCGCATATCGAAGAGTTCCATCCGCACCTTTTCCGGTTTCGTGAGCCGCACTGAAATCACCCCGTTGTTCAGGGATATCCTGTCGGCCCCCGACATAACCGTCACATTGTTCACCGACGTTATATTCGCGGCAAGCGTATAGGCGCCGTCGGCATCGGTGGTATCCGCCACGTTTTTCGATTTGAGCTGGACAATGGCACTCTTGACGCCCTTGCCGCTCTCATTCGTTACTTTACCACTTATCGCTATGGTCTGCGCCGACAGACTGAATCCTGCCGCTCCAATCATGCATAGAACAAGTATCCGGTTCATGGCAATCTCCCCATTGTTAAGGTTTTGGCATTCGACCTGAAACTGACCGGTTTAGTATTTCATTCACCCTTCATTCACTCCCGACGGAAGTGTCGTCACAGCCTGAACCGGCAACGGAACAGACCGGTGCGGTCACTTGAACCGTACCAGACAATCGTCACTTCGCTGATTCATGTAACACATCCGTATCCATGCACTGCCGCGAGCTTCACCGATGATTCTGACCTCGTCGATAGCGCCCTTGAAATAACAGTAACCCACCGTATCGGTCGGCTGGTTGACCGGATCAAGGAATTTTCCGATCGAAAGATCATACGAAGTATTTCTTGCCAAATCAGTCGACGGAATTACCGCTGGAGTACTGTCGACCGGGACGCCGTTCACATACAGCATTTGCATACCGCCCGCGCGCACTCCGGTAACAAGTGCCCACTCTCCGGAATATGCCGTTGTGGTACACGCCTGCCAACTGTCATCTGCACCGAATTCCGAAAATTCCCACAGGGGCGCATTGGTCGGGAAGTAAGTAAGCCGCAAAAAATACTGCTCATACCCTTTTGCCACGATCAGACGTGAGGCACCGTCGAATTCATCGGCGAAAACCCAGGCACTGACCGTATAATACCCCTTCTCCGGAAAATTCAACGAACCATCGGCGGTATTCGGCATAGAGATGAAATCGCTGATCCCGTCGAAGGTTCGACAGTCACCCGCCACACCAGTTCCCACCTCCGGACGCGCAGTGTCCGGTGATACACCGTGATTCCCGTTGTCCGTCACATCAGTGACGGAATCGGCAGCATCTCCACCCAAATGCCATACCCCTTGAAATCCCGTCGCCGTATCGAATACCGCACCGCCATCCGATACATCAACCGCATCTGGATTTCCCCAGTACATGACAACCCACTGGGTGCTGTCGTTCCCCCGAATGGTATCGACCTTTACCCATACAGCCGCACTGCCGCCGAAACCGTCCCACTTTTCAATTTCGTGCGGCAGCAAACGACCGTTACGGGTAGTGAACCGAATATCCTCACCTGCATTTTTCGCCTGGGAAAAATCAAACGTACCTTCTGAGAACCGGATAAGTACCGGAAAACCGGTAACGTCCTCCTGAACATCCGCTCCGGAAGCCGATGTATTCAATACAATTTTCCGGGAGGAGGTCCATCCCTGCCAGGGAATGGTCACCGTATCTCCGGAGGGAACCTCCACGTTCGTCTGGATAGCAACCGGGTCTTTTTTCCCATCCGAAGAGAGGGCAATAGTAGGGATGACCCCGGCGGGCACCGAATCAAGTACCGAATATTCTCCAAACGGCCTTATACGGGAGAATACCGTGGTCCCGGGTATATAGAGATACCCCGATCCGGCTGCGAGACTATCCGCAAGCAGGACCTGAACGGTCCCCGGTTTTTTCAGGGTACAATCGGCGACGGTATCATTAGTCGCCCCGAGAAATACCTCGGCGATAAACCCGCGCAAACGTGATTCCATCTGCACCGCCAGCAGGGAATACCTTCCTTCTTCAGCAACTGAAAACCGGTACCGTCCTTCCTCGTCGGTGGTATCAAACGATGATTCTCCGGATGCACTATCGGTCGCCGGATTGAAATCCGAGGGAAGTAACCGGACAACGACATTAACAACAGGGCGTCCCTCTTCATCGGTAATCTTCCCTACCACCCGCGCGTTGCCCGCCTCCGACCCGCCACCGGTAACATCCATGGAACAACGGACTGCCGCAAGGATCGCCCAGAGAACAACCGGCAGGAATGTGCTAATGACTTTCTTCGCCTTCATCGACGACGGTCCTGTTGTTGTTTCCGTGAATGCACTCTGGAACGCGGCAACAGTTGAAAACCGGCCAGACATACCATCTCCGGGTTTGCATCGTTGCGAGCCATCTGAAGCAAGCGTTTCCTGAAATCCTGAATCTCTTTTTTCATGGCGATATACGTTTTTTTTGAAACACTGAGCGTTAATGAGGAAACATCTCTGTTCTCGGGTTCAATGGTATCGAGCGCATCGATACTCTGTAAAAGTGTCTGCCGGTGATACTTTCTGAGTATCAGTGATCTGACTTCGTTTCCACTGGAAAGCACCGGTTCGGTACGAACGAATTTTCCATTTTCATTCAGCTCAAGAAATCCGTTTTTCGTAAGATATCCAACTGCATTGCCTGCCTGTTGAGCCGTAATCCGCGGGATGCAGCTGCGTGCAAGCAGATTGTAATCATCCCCGAAATCCAGAACAGCTGCAAGCTCCCGGATAACCGGATAGTACCACTTGCTGAAAAACTGCAGTTTTTTATCGGATATCCGATGAATTCCGCGTCGATATCTCAGCGAAAGAAGCGCTCGAAGCAGTGATTCCTTTTTTGAGGAATCGGATTCATTATTGAACTGAACGAGTTTTGAAAAATACTGACATTCATTTCGGGACAACTTCAGAGCATTGCAGAATTTTTCGAGGTAGCTCTCACTGAGAGACCGCTCACCATTAAGTACCCGATGAAGGTAATTGGGACTTGAAATACCCGCTTCCCGCGAGAAACTCCGGTGAGAAAAACCCTTTTCATGCTCCTTTTTCCAGCGATACACCGCCTGGAGATATTCACGGTAATCAAAGTAGTTGAAAATATCGATCGTATTATCCGGCGTCGCCTTCATAGGTGGTAATATATAGCATTTCAGGTAACAATATAAATTATTTTTTTCCATTTTTTATCCCATGAATTGTTTTTTATCGTCTTATCTCTATTTTTATATTGTTTTTTTGGTAACAGCTTTTTGAATACCAGACGTTCCAGTGAGGTATGTTATCCGCCATCTCAGTGCTAAAACAATCAGGTAGGGAACAACTTATACCTATAAGCAGTGGAAACTGTTCAGCAGGAAAGTTTACACAGATACCCACCGCCGAAAGCGGTGGGTATCTGACATTTTATCACGCTGATCCGAATACGATCAAGCCGACCATGCCCGATAAAATAATGGACAGGGCTGTTCTCTCGAACCAGATAGCCAGCATGTGTGACGGTTTGAATTCGACATCCGAAGCCAGAATACAGGGGATAGGTCCCGCAAAAAACAAAACCGATGAAACCGAGGTTACCGCAACGACATACTTGACTGCCATGGGCAATCCGGCCACAAGGATGTTCGGTACGAACATTTCAGCCAAAATCGCCGAGCATGCTTTGGCAAGCACCATCGGCTCGGGGAGACCGAACAGGGATAACAGTAACGTAAACGGCACAAAGATAAAACCGACGATATCAAAGACCGATGTCATCTTGACCAGTATAAAAGCGATCAGACCGATGGAGGACATCGAAGGGGAAAGCACAAATATCATGTTGATTCCGCTTTTGAGGTTCTCCCAGAGGCTCTTAAGCAGGGGAGGAGAGTTCCGCGCCGTTTTGAGTCCTTCACCGAGTGCATTTTTGAAGATATTGCCGGGCATTTTTTCTTCGGGAACTGGAGTGACCCCATCTTTGTATGAATTCTCCATTTTCCTGATCGGCCATAGTCTGACCGTCAGTGCCGTTACAATGAACGTGATTACCAGTGCGGACCAGAAGTAAAAGTTCCACATATCCATCAGCCTGGCTGTTTTTGCGACAATGACCATGAAGGTGGCGGAAACGGTGGAGAACCCGGACATGATGACAATAGCTTCCCGCTTCGTGTATTTTCCTTCATTGTAAAGCTTGTTCGTGAAGAAAATAGCGACCGAAAAACTTCCGATGAAAGCGGCGACAGCATTTATAGCCGATTTGCCCGGAGTCTTGAATACGGGACGCATGACCGGATTGACCAGGATACCAACGAATTCCAGCAGACCGAAGCAGATAAGGAAAGTCAGGAAAATCGATCCGATGGGAACAATCAGTGTTACCGCAACGACAATCTTCTCGAACAGGAAAGGAAGCATACCCGGTTTCATCAGCCACTCCGGACCGATGGTCGCAATTTTCAAGAAACTCAAGGCACCAAGAACGGCGAATGGTATGCCGAGCGTTCTCAGGAGCGCCATAATTAACGACAGTGCATTTTTCCTGTACGATTTCTGAACCCACGGAAGGATACCACCGATGATAACGATAATCACGGTAAAAACGGGTCCGAACCATGGAATCACTTCATTTATCCAGATAATAAAGTGATCCAGCGGAATGGATTTGACCCCCTTGATGGTAACAGGAGTAAAGAACAGGAAAACTCCCAATACGCTTAACCCGACGAACTTGATGATAGTAGTCAGGCTGTAGCTGGAATTCCGGCCGACGTCTTTTTGACCGGATTCATTGGCTGCATTGGCTTCCATACTAAACATCTCCTTTATCTGCTTTATTACCTTGGGTAGATAAATCCATCCAAAACGAACGACCAATCCTGCCTCATTGAAACCCGTACTGCTCCTGTGGCTTTTATAAGGACGGTAACGTTGTGTACATACGGTCGCCGATATTGTTGGGATCGAATATTTCTTTGATTTTCGCCTGGTACCGGAATACAAGCGGTTGTTTCATTTTTCTCAATGCTTCATGAATTTGTTCATCCGTCCAGCCGACTTGCAGATAGATAAATTCTTTTCCCGGAGGATAGCCGGCGGCCATTGCATCTTTTACCGCGTCCTCCATGTGCTTAATGGCTGCGGCATTGGACGCGTTGTCGGCCGGATCATACGAAACAAACTGTTCGAACCCCATTGCACCTCCCCCCGAGAGTCCGCTTCCGCACCCCATTAAGGCATCTCCACCGCACTGTACGAGATTTCCGTCTTTTGCATCCCGTTCAAGTCCTGCAATGGCAACCGGAGCGTATCCCTTTACCAGATCGGGGGTACCGGATTGCATCCAGCTGCCGAGGTAGCCGCCGACCCAGACGAAATTCAGATGTTTATGTCCCAATCGCTGCAGATACATGTTGGTGAATTCAGCCATGTCCTTATCACAATACTTCTTTACCTTCCACCCTCCGGTTTCCGCCAGTATTGCATCGAGTATTTTCTCCTGAAGCTTAATGTCTGCTATAGACCGTCCGGAAAGAATCAACTGAAACGATATTCTCATTTCTTCCGTCAACTCTTTAATCTCGGGATCCTTAACCATTTTTTCGACATCATTGATTGTTTTCGTATGGTCGTTGTACATCAGCCAGAATGCCGGTGCCAGATCCGCCCCCGCCAGATTGAACTGCCGGTGGAAAATATAGCCGATTTCATTATCATAGATTTGGTAATAACTGTCCGCCCATGCATCCCAGTCCGGCATCGCAATCGTATACGCCCTGAAATTTTCCTCTACGGGAAGACGGTACGCCGGTACAGTGCCTTTGACCTTCAGCTTTGCCGGACCATTCCAGGGCGACAGTTTAATGGCGCATTTGGTATAGACGCCCAGGCCGCCCCTCGATCCCATGACGCCTCTGAGTGCTCCCCGGATACTCGGCCCCGGGCCTTCACTGCAAAACCACTCTCCGGTGGAATTGAAAGAACCTATCGTCAATACTTCACCTTCGGGAGTAACCCACTCCATCCCCAACAGGTTGTCGGAATTATGTCCCATATAAAAGGTGCTCGGTCCCGGGCCGAAATAGGCACATGCGCTTGCAACAATTGATGTTGTCGAGCCGGCACCGATAATGTTGAGGTTCAATCCGAGTTTCATCACTTCGGCCTGAAGTTGCGCACAGACAACGTAGGGCTCCACTACTGCAACCATGTTTTTTTCGTCGATTTCAATGATCTTGTTCATTCTTCTGAGGTCAAGTTGAACAGTGTCCTCATTGTCCTTTAACGGTGCCGCCCAGTGATACCAACCTGTTGAAATGGGTTTTAACTTGATTTTGTATTTGTTGCATACTTTGGTGACCGCCTGAACCTCTTCGGTACTTGCAGGCATGATGACGGCAACGGGACGGGGCATATACTTACTGTAATTTTCACGTACCGTTTCTGCCATCCATTCGAATGCATATGAATCAAGAAATCCGGGGTCATCGGTTATGAACTCAGGTCCAACGATATCTTCAAATTCACGATAGATTTCTTTTGAAAGTGCCATAGGTAAATCTCCTTAAAACAGTTACAATGCCTGTTCTACAAGTTCCATGATATCGATAACTTTCAACGGTTTGTCGTTTCCTGCCTGGGCTTCCATAAAATTCTTTTCACACCATGGACAGGCTGTTACGAGCGCTTCGGCTTTGGTGGATCGGGCTTCTTCAATTCTTTCCAAAGCGGTTGCTTCAGAAAATTCAGGATAGGCTTCTTTCACTCCTCCTCCTGCTCCGCAGCACCATGCCGCTTCCCGGTTGCGCTCCATCTCTATCAATTTCAGACCTGGAATTGCTTTCAGGATATTTCTGGGCTGCTCGTAAATCCCATAAGCGCCGATATATCTTGGCTTTGGAGGATCATATACCACCGCCTGCCCGAAAATCTTTTTCTCCCTGCCGTTCCACTCGACATACGGTTCGCCCTGTCTTCCAAGATAACAGGGATCATGATAGGTCACTTTAATATTTATCTTCTTTTTAAATTTCAAGGTACCCTCTTTAATGAGCCTATTCACAAATTCCACCATATGGAGCACCTCAATTTTAGAGCCATCCTTGGCATAAAGACGTTTGAACGTATGATAACAATCAGCACAGGGAGTTACAATGGTCGTTACTCCCGCTTTCTTCCATGCGCTTATGTTGTATGCCAACGCATCCTCATAATCCTTTTTATATCCCATATGATAGGCCCGGCCGCCGCAACATCCCTCGTGTTGACCGAGTACACCGAAATCAACCTTTGCTTTTTTTAATATTCCTATGGAGATCCTGGCGATCTTCTGCAGTTCAGGATCGTAAGAATACTGACATCCTGCATGAAAAAGGATGCCCGCCTTCTCTTTTGACAGATTTTTGATTTTAAGCTCTTTTGCCCAGTCACCCCTTTTACTTTTTGGCTTTTTAATCATGTTGCCGAGTTTTCGATAGCTTTCGATTACCTTGTCGCTTTGCGGCAGCGTCTTTCCATCCTCAACGAGCCTGAACCGCAATTCGTGCATCGCCGCCAGTGGTTCCATATCATAACGACATATTTTACAGGTCACGTCACAGTTTCCGCAGAGCTGACACATGAAAACGGATTCTTTAACCTTATCGGTCACCTCAATTCTGCCTTCCAGTAATGACAATGCCGTTACCAGTCTTCCACCCGCCGAATACGAATGAAAATTATTGAATTCAATGCTCGGACATCCTTTTGAAAATCTCCAGCTTTTAATAAGATCAATTGGAATCCACTTACAATATGCGCATCGGGTGCAACGTAAAGCGTCGTTTTTATAATCTTCAAGCGCCATGCCGTCTCTCCTTTATTTAAAACATAATTTTGCAGGATTCATAATACCGTTCGGATCGAACAGTTTTTTGATTTTTCTTAACGTTATTTTACTATCGGCATCCTTTTGATACATTAAATCCGACCAGATTCCGTAAGGGCGTGAAAAATAGGCCCCCTGAAGCGAGAGTACCTTGCTTGCTTTTGTTAATAATGCCCTGATTTTTTCCGTCTCTTCCGCCTCTCGAGGATTATAAGGTAGATTGAATTCGCAATGATATGAGGCACCCTGGTGCAGAGGCTGCACATAGATACCTATGTCCGTTCGAGGATAATTGAACTCCTCCGCTACGGAATTCATCGTCTTTATGAATTGAGGAATTTTATCAAGTTTCGTCAGGAAAAAGATATCCACACATCCACCGCGGTAATTCAATTTCCAGTACCGTTCCGGGGAAGGGTTCAGAACAGTATCGAGAATTCTTTTACTCGTTACACCGGGAAAGCCTGATACAACCTCCAACGCATGCCTTTCTGCATATGAACGTATATCGTTTTCCATAACATCCACTTTTTGTTTAGGAAATAATGCTCTTCCGGATACACCGATAAGCATCGCCCATGTCGGAAATCCGCTCTTTAAACCATCAATGTTTTTTGCATCTTTTCCAAGCATGTTTGCCAACTGGGCATTATTGACTATAAACACTTCATCACCCATTCTTTGTCGGGTGATGGCATATGAAAAATCAATCAGCTTTTCAATCTTTTTTGCCTGAACAATCAGCAGTTTGTGAATGTTCGGTAAAATTTCACATTTTACGGAGGCCCAGAATACGATGCCCATTGTTCCCTGTGACCCGGACACTATTTTTATGAAATCGGTCGCATTTGGGCCTTTAGGGTCCACCTGTACCAGTCCGGATTTCCATTGTTCCTCCAGTTGCAGGGATCCGTTACCCGCATCTCCGGTATAAATAACGTCTCCGTTTCCAAATACGATACCGCAGGTTCTCAGAGGTTCCGTAAGGGAGTAATGGTACTTCGGAATAGTCGTCGGCTGTCGTTCGAGAAGACTTGCCACCACGGATTTATTCGTTTTCGGAAGCAGCGGCATCGTAACCCGTAACCCTTCCTTTGCGCAGGCGGCTTCCAGCTGGCCGTACGTTACACCGGGTTCTATCACGGCCATCCTGTTTCTCCGGTCAATCCGTAATATTTTGTTCATCCCGCTGAGGTCAACTATTACCGCCCTGGTGACACCGGGAACCGTATCGCCGTAAAAACGGGGAGCACCGGAACTCACCGGTACCAACGCCGTTTTGGTTTCATTCGCCCAATTCACAAGTTTCTGAATCTGTTGTACACCGGTCGGCTTGACGACAAACCATGGGCTGATCTGCATGGAAAAGCTGCGGTCACTTTTATAGGCAGCAAGAACCTCTTTCTTGTCTGTTACATTCCCCTCACCAAATATTTCAAGGAGACGCTCTTTGGTGTCGACCATCTGGGACCTCCTATATCGATACGCTTTGAAAGTTGATTTGCATACGTAAATAATTCACCCGGTACAACATCCTTCCCTCGCCGAATACGCCGTTTACCGCGGCAAATTGGTCATCGTTCCGTCCCAGGTGTCGACCTTACCGGTCGATGGCCGGCTTTCGTCAAACCACGTCGAAGTAACGTTGCGGCTTTCGGTAAAGAAAATGAATCCGTCCCGACCCATCATGTGTAAATCACCGAAAAAGGATTGTTTCTGGCCGGTAAAACCGAATATCCCGACCGGAACGGGAATACCGACATTGATACCCACCATGCCGCCATGGGTTTCCTTGGCGAATTTGCGGGCATAATAGCCGCTCCGGGTATAAATTACCGAACCATTGGCAAACCGACTGTTATTCATGACGGTAATCCCCTCTTCGAAACTCTCGACGCGCTTGATACACAGTACCGGACCGAATATTTCCTCGCGTCCCACCGACATTTCTTCGGTAACATGATCGAAGATGGTTGGGCCGATAAAAAAACCTTTATCGCAGCCGTCCGGAACTATGGGATTTCTTCCATCAAGCAGTAATTCCGCCCCTTCTTCGATGCCTTTCCGGATCCAGTCGAGTACGAATTCCTTATGGCCGCCGTTGACAACCGGACCCATTCCGGTCGATTTTTCGTATGCGCGACCCAGATTGATGCCCCGGGCATATTTCACGATCAACGGAATTACGGTGTCGGCAACGGCATTCTCGATTACCACCACCGGCAGCGCCATGCATCGTTCACCGGCACACCCGCAGAAAGCATTGATGATGCCCTGAGCGGTCCGATCGGCGTTACAGTCGCGTAGAACGAGGGCATGGTTTTTCGCTTCGGTGAGCGCCTGAACCCGCTTGCCGTTGGCAGCCGCGGTTGCATAAATATGTTTTCCTACCGTCGTCGATCCAACAAACGAAACCCCTTTTATATCGGGATGTCGCAGGAAGATTTCCGCTTCGTTCCGACTCGTCGTAACAACATTCAACACTCCCGGCGGCAGCCCCGCTTCATACCATAATTCGGTCAGACGCATTGACGATTGCGGGCAGAAAGAGGCGGCTTTAAGTACCATGCAGTTGCCCGCAGCCAGACATATCGGCACCATCCAACCATGCGGAATCATCGCAGGAAAATTCCAGGGGGCAATACCGGCGAATACTCCCACCGGTACGGAATAACGTGTTGTATCATATCCCGTCGAAACATTCATGAGCGCTTCGCCCTTGAGTATATGCGGTGCACCACAGGCAAATTCGATCACCTCCACGACCTTGAGTACATCACCCATCGCCTCATCCCATTTTTTTCCGTTCTCGCGGGCAAGCAAACGGGTCAATTCATCAAGATGCGCTTCCACCAGCGTTTTCATCCGGTACAACACCTGCACGCGCCTGCCCACCGGTGTATTGGACCAGCCGGGAAATGCCGCAACGGCATTCCCGATGACCTCCTCAACTTCATCGGCCATGCACTGCGGTGCATGAGCGATGACGGCGCCGGTTGAGGGATCGTAACAGGGAATGTATTTTGACGTCTGCGACTCTGTATACTTTCCGCCGCAATAATAACCCAGTTTTATCGGCAGTTCACCGCTGATGGGATCAGGTGAACTCTGATAACTGCCGAACGGAGCGGCCGCACCGGTCATCGAAGTTTTGGAAATCGACATTCAGTAAGCTCCTTATGCGATACTCTGGTCAATTGATGAGGTACGCAGGGAAATCTTCCTGCATACCGGTGTGCATTCTTGAATTATATCGAAGCCTGAAACGCAAAACCGAACCTGGTTAAAACACCTTCTTTGACTTTTTGGGGAAGAATATTACCATTACTGTCATAGGACTGGAAAACATTGCCAGACGAATTCAAATAGTTGATTACTTTGATTGTCGGTACCAACCTTACATTCTGAGTAATGGAAAATATCATATCTGCGAAGAAGGCATATGAGTCATCTTTATCGGATGGCCACTGCGGCAGTCTTTTAAATACCTTGTTGTGGTCACAGTCGTAGGCGAAACCTGCGTTGATTTGTAAAATTCCTATTTTACAGCCGCCGCTCGCCGAGAATCCATACCCGACAGTATTGCACATGTTAAAAGCGGTGTCCATTTGGGCCTTGTTATTTGCCGCAGGGTGGAAAGGAATGTAACTCCCGTTCTTGTTATTATTGGTAAATATTCCGAGTTCTCCCGGATTCTGTCCTGCAAATCCGCTGATATACAAAGAGAGTGGCCCGAAATTTCCGGTCATGGCAACGCTTCCCACCAGGGCATTGACCGACTCTCCATCATTTTTGGAACTGGGTTCATCAATCGAATACGACTGGTACACGCCGTGCACACCGAGACTGAATTTTGAAGCGGTATACACATACCCCAATGCCATTTTCGGGATGACAGTTTCGGTGTTTGATGTCACTGTCGCGACCGGGACTCCTATAAGACCCGAATCGAGGTAAAACGCCTCATTGTTGACCACCGAACGCATGATCTGAAAATAGGCGCCCCAGGCTGAGAGGCGCAGTTGCGGCTGAAACGATTCGAATAAAGCGGCATCGGCAAATGCCTCACCGTCACACACATCATCACGATTGATCGCCGTGTACGGCGCCAAATCGTAGCCGCCGCGCAGTTCAAACGCCCCGAACTTGTAGGCACCGTAGAAATAGCGTATTGATACAGTAGGAGTCCCTTTCGTAGTAAATGGATACACACCGATTTCCGCTTTCATGGAAAGATTGTTTTTTTCACCCGTGATACCGATAAACGAGGATCCCGTAGCCGTTAAATCAGTCTGATAATCGATTCTATCGCGGTAACCTTTTTCCAGTTCGGCTACCAGTACGATAGCCTCACCCAATTCAGCGCTTCGATGAGCCCAGTTCGTCCACAAGGTCAGACTGGCATAGGGTGTTATGCCGTCGGCAGCAACGGCAGGTGACACGTTGAATAGAAGCGTGCTCATCGCAACAGTAAGTACTATCAGGGATCTTAACATCATGAACAAACCTCCGCTTAAACAAATGTTTATAAATGGGCTTTCTTGTCCCCTGACAGGCGCAACAAGAAAGCTTGGTTTTTCTTTACAAAAGAACTGTAGTATGGAAAATAATTGATTTCTGTCCGGCATTTACATGAAAAACATCGTTTTCTGAACAGAAACCATTGCTCGCACTGTACGGAAATTCGAAACAGCAGAAATACATATGCAGCGAAAACCGCGCATTGACGTCAACAGCCGACGCACCCTCCCCTTACGTCCGGCTCTTGACTCTATCGGTTGGCCACTTACAGTACAGTGGAATCCGTACGACACCGTTTTCAACAAACCCACCGTATACTGAAACCAGGCGCCGGATTACCCGGAAGCCCGGCAGGTGCATTATTATGAAGGTTTTTGAATCTACCGCCGCTCAGAAAACGTGATCGACACGCCCCCGTTACCCGGACCCGGAGCTGAACTGATGTATTTATTTTCATTGAGAAAGTTATAGGGACCACCGACACGTGCCTCGAACACCGGATACAGCGTTCCGGAACCGCAGTTTCTGACAATGATGAACTCGCCGTCATTCGGGGCGAGGGTGTACCGCGCGTCAATTCCCCCAAGCTGGAAGTCCGCACCTCCGGAGAGTATCTTGCCTGTTACCTTTCCAGTTGTCGTGCCGCCGGTGATGGGAATGATATTACGGCTGCCGCGCTTTGTTGCACCGATGCCGATGGAGCCACCCAGCAGGCAGTTCTCGGTAAACACGGTGGTACCCTGACTTCCGGACTGTTTCAAACAATCCCAGGTCTGGTTGTCAACACCCTGGGGATCCTTAATCTGCACTTTCGTGCCGGGAAGCGATACTCCGGATACGTCATACACGACCATCGTTATTTTTTTCGCCGTCGAATCAACCATGCGGTTGGCGACAAACGGTCCATCATGGAGCCAGGTATAGGAACTTGAATTAGGTGCTTCAAAATCAAGCACCATCCTCACGACACCCGCTCCCGCCGGTGCGACACCCGCATTACGCATCAGAATATGCGTGTTCCCGGCCTTGAGAATGTCGATCTGTTCAAACTCCATCGACCCGGTGGACAGTTTCAATTCATAGCCCAATCCGCCGCTCAACACCGTTGCATCAATTTTATCGCCTTTTGCGCTTCCGCCGCTGATATCGAACTGACGACGATACCCGAATTTTGTTTCCCCCACGTCATGGATTACACTGTAATTGAGCGTAATAGTGAAAACTTCTTTGCCGAGCGCCGGGGGGGGAATTCCATCGGGCATGAAACAGGTCCATGACGGATCGGGAACGATAGTTGCGTCATCCGCATTCGAAGCGGTCGTATCTTCAAGCTGTACCTCCAGGGCGCTTTCCTGATAAGTGGCAACCGGCAGACGGGCAGAACGGTACCCGGTTTTTCCGACCAGCAAAGTATCCACCGGTACCGGGGAAGCCTTGTATTTCGCCGTAGTACGATGATCCGAAGTATTCATCACCTGCTCCACCGATCCGGTTGTTCTTCCGTCAACTGCGGACGATACGAGGAAACGCACCGTATAATATTCACCCGTCGAAGCGAACGTACAGAGATACATGCCCGGTGAAAGTCGGGGCGGATGCACCCGCCATAAACCATTTCGAAGTACCCCGGAAAAAAGCGCCATGCGCACTCTTCCTGAACAGTCAAGAATCCGGATCTGCACGTTCCCATCGGTCTTCTGCGGGAAAAGCAGGGCATGCGGATCGACCAGCGGCGTACAACCATTTTCATATGCATCCGGCCGGAGCAGCGAAGTCCCCGAAACGGAAAATGTGCCGTCCGTACCCGTAACCGCCTTGAGATTCAGTTTGATAAGAGTGACATCAGCACCTGCAACCGGATTTTTACTCTTGCTGTCCCGTACCGTTCCGGAAACGGCTACCTGACTCTGCACGGCAGCCACGACGGTAAAAACAAGTATACCTAACAACTTTTTTACTGACATGATTTTTCCCCGACTATTTAAAACGATTTCAGGATGGATGCTTCCCTTTGAAGAACTCAGGGAATCATGAATGTACGGGTATCGACTCCAGATAGTCCCCTCACGGTAACGATATAGACACCTGCCGGTAACCGCCCGACCGGAAGGACCATACCGGTTTTTGATATACCTTCCGGTTTGCATGCAGCGATACTTCTTCCCTGCATATCGGTAAGCCGGATACCCTTGAGGTTATCACCATATACATTCAGAACGCCAGCCGTAAAAGCTACGGTACTATTCTTCCGGATAACAGAACCCGAAGGGGAAACCGCGGTTCCAACCGCACCCCGCGGGTGCTTCTCGAAAAACGTCCAGAAGGTATCGCTGGCACTGAATCCCTGCGAGGAGGAAGTGGGATATGCATGGTACATGCCTTCGAAATGGTAGAGGATTACTTCACTTCCCTCTTCACACGGCCCCCAGTACTCCCGCCGTATCTTAGTAGAAATGTTGGTGTTCACCGCGGTTGCGGGGCAACCGTTCGCCGATACGAATTTTTCAATCCAGTTCTCAACACCATTGTAATCAACGACGTCATCAGTACTCCCATGGGTGTGACAAACAGGAACCGGGATATCCGGTGAACAATCGTTGTTCCCGAACAGCGGGTAGCCGCTGGCCGGACCAATGGCGGCGACCAGCTCCGGTACCGCACAGGCCAGTTTATAGCTCATCATGCCGCCCATCGAAAATCCCGTAGCATACACTTTGTTACGGTCAATACCGTAACGTCCCTCCATCGTATCCACAAGCGCCGAAATGAATTCCACAT
Organism: Chitinispirillaceae bacterium; assembly: GCA_016930275.1. Taxonomy (GTDB): domain Bacteria; phylum Fibrobacterota; class Chitinivibrionia; order Chitinivibrionales; family Chitinispirillaceae; genus JAFGNB01. The sequence goes on along the minus strand of JAFGHA010000109.1, from coordinate 6,622 downwards.
CCGCATCGGTAGTGATATCCCATCCGTTACTTGAACCCATCTTGAAGTTGCCGTCCGGATAGACTACAAGGAATTTCCCCTTGTCGGCGACCTGGTCAAACCGGGACATCGAACGCTGCTGCGAACCGCTGCCGCCGAGTCCATGCATACTGATGACAAGTGCGGGCTTGTCCGGAAGCCCGGCGGGGGCATAGACAATGAATGTTCTTGTCGTACCCCCGACCGAAATACTTCCGGTTTGCGCCATTGGGGAATTAAACGCAAATGTCATTGACAATACAAAAATCGCGTGCGATACCTTCAACATCCGGTACCTCCCCCTGTCAGGGAACTAAAAGTGTTGATTGCTTCGCTATATTTCCCGCCTGTACTTTAAAAATGTATGCACCGGGTGCCACGCCGTTGATCGGAAACTCGATGGTCTGCTTACCGGCGACAGAGACCTGCCGCTGTGCGGAAAAAACGCTGCGCCCCGTAAGGTTCGTCAGCTTCACCGTAACGTTCGACGGTTGACTCAGCGACAGTGACAGCGTGACGTGGCCGTTTCTGACGTTCTGTCCCAGGAATGGCGACGGAGTGGCTGACGCGAGAGATTTCGGTGCAACCGAGGAAGGTTCTAAACTGAAGAACTCGTAATCATCTGCCTTCATCACTTTCCAGAATGCCTCGGCGGTCGCCGTGCCACCGGCGCTGGTACAATGGATACCGTCGGAAGTATACTGACTGTAATGTCCCGCCCATACAGGCCGCAAATCCACCAGGTACACTTTCGGGGTGTCAATATCTGCCATCACCTTCGGGACCTCCTCAGCCCAGAGATCCTGGTTCTTTTTGAGGTTTGCCCAGTTGCTTCCCTGCGGATCCGGATAAATCATCCACAGAAGCTTTTTCGTACCGCTTTTTTTCATTTCGGCGAGGTACTGTTTCAACGTGTTTGACAAAGCCGAAATATTACTCGAATTCATAAGGTCAATACCGGCGCCGTCCGATACCAGGTAGGTCGGTTTGGGGGTGCAGTTTTTGTAGAAATTCAGAATATTTGCAATGGGAGCGCCCGATACCGCGATCTGCTTGAAATTGTCGCCTTGTGCGAGTACACCATCCGCCCTGGCGAGCCTTGAAAGCTCGGAACAGATATTCGAAGCCTGGAAAAAGGATTCGCCATTACATACGAGGTCGTTTCCCTGGATCGTCGGTTGTGCCTGCAAAAACGTCGCTATTGTAAATAAGCACAGACAATATTTTAGTTTAAGACGCATAGCATGCCTCCTTATAAAAGATTATGTTAAGGTGGTAATTGATAGTCAGCTACAGGAAATCACAGACCATTTGATTAGAAGTTCCCCCTTTTCATTTGAATTCCACCAGGCGGTTATCGGCTCGCTGATTCATATAACAGAGTCGTACCCAGTCGGCCGTTCTGGCGGCACTGATAATGCGCACCTCATCGATGCCGCCTCTGAAATGACAATATCCTTCAATTATGGGAACTGTGACCGGACGGGCGAACCTGCCGATCATCAGATTATTAGCGGTATTCCGGGAAACTTCGTTCCGCCAGGTATCCATCGTGCTGTCAACAAGCACACCGTTGCAGTAGAGCCGCTGCCTGTTCCCCTGCCGCACACCGACGAGCAGTGACCATTCTTTTACAGTCGCCGCACTGTTGGAAGCCTGCCATTTGTCGGTTTCGCTGAACTCCACGAATTCCCAGAGCGGTTTACTCAGAGTCATACTCGGTTCGATATACGTTGACCTCAAATAATACTGCTCGTACCCCTTTGAAACGATGCAATGAGACGCGACATCAAGCGTGTCAAGCAGTACCCAGGCATAAACGGTATATATACCATCCTCCGGAAGATCAAGTTTTCCTTCAGCAGTATTCGGCATGGTGATAAAGTCATCCACTCCGTCAAACAACCGGCAATTCCCGATGACCCCCTCGGCAACCTGTGGTGTCGCCGTATCAGGAGATTCCCCGTCAAAATCATTTTCGGTCGCATCCGCGAGTTGTTCTCCGAGATGCCAGACGCCCTGAAACCCGTTGTCGGTTCTGAAAACACTACCGCTCACCAGGGTACCCTCCCCCTCCAGAGCACCCCAGTACATCATTATTGACTGGGTGGAATTATCGCCGAAAACCGTATCGACCATTACCCAGATTTCAGCCTTGCCCGCGACTGCATCCCAGCGCTCAATCTCATGCCGCAACCTGCTGTTCCCTGTTCCGGTGAACATGCAGTCACTGCCGTCATCCGCCGCCTGACTGAAATCAAAATCAGTGTTGTAAAGACGGATGAGAACCGGAAAATCGGCAATGGAATTTTCCACTCCGGCACCGGATGAGGAGGTATTCAGTACGATACGACGACTGTACCGCCATTGCGGTGCCACCACCAGCGTTGTCTCACCCGACTCGACCGAAAGGGTAATGCTGACAATACTCTCTCCGTCGCTCCCCTCACCCACGTAGTGCAGCTCGGGAAGAATACCGGCCGGAACCGAATCGATGCGAATGGTGTCATGAGTACCGCTGAACGTAGCGGAAATTGACGATCCGGGAACATATACATACCCCGGTGCTGAATCGCTGCCACCCGGAACGACAAGGCTGATGGCCCCCGGATCACGAAGTGTATCGACAGGAAGCTCAACCGTACTGTCGGCGATCGCCTCCACATTGAAATGGATGGATCGTGCTCCTGAATGAAGGCCGACCGCTTCAACCGTGAACTGCCCCGAGTCTTCAGTTTCGATCTCAAACGTACCGAGTGAATCGGTGGTATCAGTCAGTGATACCTCGGGGCTAGCCCCGGTTACCGGATTGAAATCCGACGCGATGAGGGATACGACGACAGCGCTCAGCGCTTTCCCGTCCGTATCCACAATGGAGCCGATCACGACAGGATTACCACCACGAGTTCCACCGCCTTCGACCGTTGTCGGACCGGAACAGAATGACATTCCGAGAGCCGCCATGCAGACGAGATACATCATCAACCGTGAGGATTTTCCGATATGGCCTCTACGAGTCATCGCGGCTATTCCTCCGTGTAAAGGGAAATACCTGCAGATTGATCTGGTAGACCTCCTCGGCGGTGCCGGTTTCGGCCGCAGCCATAGCCAGAAGTTCATCGGTAAAAGTCCGGATCCGCTCCTTCATGCGTTGTAAGGTTTCTCCCGAAGCGCTGATGGTCAGCCCTTGAAATTCCCGTTCTTCACTCGTAAAATTTTCCAGAGCGTCTGCCGCACGTCCAAGCATTCCGATATGATAATTTTTCAGGGCGACCGATCGCACCTCATACTCCGATGATACTACTTTATCAGCTGCCCGCCAAGTACCGTCGGGCCCTTCATAAATCAGTCCGAGTTCTTTGAGCAATTTTATTGATTTACATATTTTAGCCACCGATACCGCTGGTACGATGACACTCGCGATTGCTTCGGCATCGCATCCCATTCCATTATGCGTCACCAGTTCACGCACCACCGCATGGTACCACTCCGAGAAATATTCATACTGCTGCATGTCCAGAAATTTTACCGCCGATCGGCCGCGCAGACGAACCATTTCTCCGAAAAACCGGTTTTTTTCGCTGTTGGTAGTAGCATTGTTGAACCCCACGAGTGCTTCGAAATAATAAATTTCCTTGGCGGTGAGATTCATGGCGGCGGCGTATTTATTCATCGCCGTGGTGGTAAGGTTCTGACGGTGTGAGAGAATGTCTTTGAGTAGACTCGCCGAAAGTCCGGCTTTCTTCGCAAAGGAGCGGAAAGAAAAGCCACGGATCGCCCTCTTCTGCCGATCGAAATAATCCGACAGAAAGAACCGATAATCCACATACTGAAAAATTGAAATCCGTGAGTTTTTCGACATAATAGTCCTTTAGACTGTGCTAGGTGTAATATACACACTCCTGAATTAAAAATGACTATTATTTTTTTAAATTCCGAACGCACATATACATAAATTATTGATTTTTAACGACTATTTAATTTTTATCATTTTTTCTAATCCAAGTATCCGAACATATCTCCCTATTGGCGAAGTACCATACCGCTTCTGCATAATTGCAACGACTCGACTCATCGGACCGGCATCAGGGGTTCCGGCATTTCGAAAACTCGTGCAGAATGCAGAAGAGTACCCAATCTGAAAGTGGTAGAAAAAACGGAAGGCGGAGGGGAGAAAAACCGTCCTCCCTAAAATATCGCAAAATCGATAATCAGGTACCTGATATTTATGGTATTACTTTTTAGGATTGATTGATCGAGATAATATAACAGTAGAGCAGGTTCTACCTGTAGTCTGGTTCCTTCGGCACATAAAACCGATAACAGTTACACGAAAGTTGGAGAATATTTGAGAAGAGAACCGTTCCCCCGCCTCAAAAAAGAAGCGGGAAGAACGGCAAGGGGAGAGGGAGCACCCCTTTTGTAGTAATATAAATCAAGGACGAATAATAGTAAGCCTTTAAATTACACCACCCGTTCGTTTAGGATACAAAAAGTTGCAATCGATATACAGTAACAACTATTTGACAACATTTTTTATCAAAGAACATCGTCCACTGCCGAATGTGTTCCACTACCGGACTGAATCAAAAAATGTATGTCACGATCGATGTCATGCCGAAAGGGTGTTATATTATATAGTGATAAAAAAACCACGTAAACCATTTCCGGACGTTTTCCGTTTTATAGCGAACTATTCGGGCTCGGGGGGAACACTCGATGAGTAGAATTCAACTGCTGGCACTAACTGCGTTATTGTGTACCGGTGCGCTCCTGGCAAACGGTATCCGGGTCGATATCGATTACCTGAGTCCGGGACGAAAAGATATGTACACCGACCGCTGGAATAACTGGGCACCTGAGAGTGACGTCACGGTATCCACCTCACTCGGTTCAGTTTCGGTACTATTCAGAAATGCCGGCAGTTCGGGCACCGGTATCAGGTGCGCCTGGTACAAGGGGCTGCTCACCTACGGTGCGACACTCACGGTCGACGGCCTGATTGTCGAGGATGCGACTTCCGGAACCGCCATGGAGATGGTGATCTCGGGATTGTCGGCCGGGAAACACAGTCTTGTCACCTGGCATAGTTTTTTCGATAACGTGACCGGAAGCACCATGGAGATTTCGGTCGACGGCGCCGTCAAACAAAAAGGAATTAAGGTGCCGACCCGCGTGAAAAACGACTTCGACGCCACCCGGGTATATACGGAATTTGCTGTGACTGCGGGAATCGATGTCGTTGTCAAGTTCCGTTCCGAGGGAAACGACTCGTTCGACAATGTCGTTCTCAATGCGTTCGAGATCGACGGTGGCAATCCTGCGAAAATGATTTCAAAATTCACCCCCGCCGACGGAGACGATCACTACCCGATGGAAGACGGTCTCATATGGACCGCCGCCGCCGGAGCGGCATCGCATGATGTCTATCTCGGAGAGGATTCTGCGGCGGTTGACAACGCGATTACCTCTTCCACCGAGTTTAAAGGCAATCAGTCGGGAACAAAATATACCCTGACCGGCCTGACATCGTTTAAAACCTGCTGGTGGCGCGTTGATGAAAAATCCGGCGATTCAGTTACCAAAGGCGACGTCCTGCCGTTCCGCATCCGCCGACTCGCCTTCCCCACTGCCGAAGGATACGGGAGGTTCGCCCGCGGCGGCAGAGGCGGTCGCGTGGTGGAGGTTACCAATCTCAACGATGCGGGGAGCGGCAGTCTGCGCAATGCCATTGAAGTCGAAAAGGGTCCGCGAACGATCGTGTTCCGGGTGGGCGGCGTTATTCCCCTCAATTCGAAACTCGTTATCCCGAACGACGGTGGCGATGTGTACGTTGCCGGTCAGACCGCTCCGGGAGACGGCATCTGTGTCACCCGATTCGCCTTCGGCATGATGGGAGCCGATGATGTGATCATCCGGGATGTCCGCACCCGCGTGGGAGACTACTGCAAGGAATCGATGGACGGTATGGGCATGTCGAGTTCCGACCACTGTATCATCGACCACTGCTCCATCTCCTGGACCATTGACGAAGGACACAGCTCACGCGGCGCGAAGAACATCACGTTCCAGCGCAGCATTGTTTCCGAAGCGCTCAATAACTCCTACCATTACAATGCCGACGACCGCACCCAGACGGAACGGCATTCCTTCGCCGCCTCCATCGGCGGTCATTACAGCAGCTATCTGCACAACCTCCATGCTCACTGTACCGGTCGCAACTGGTCTCTCGCCGGTGGTTTGGAGCAGGATGCGAAAACATACGGCGGGTACAGTGAAGTAGTCAACAACGTGGTCTACAACTGGCGCGACCGCACCACCGACGGCGGAGTGCGGCAGCTCAACTTCGTGGGGAACTTCTACAAAGCCGGACCGGTAAGCACCCTCATGCAGCTCGCGTTCATTGACGGTGACGAACTCAATACCGGCGATATGCAGAAAGCCTATATATCAGGCAACAAAATGATAAACGCCTCCGGAGGGACGGTCGTCAGTCCTACCGGCGACAACTGGAGCAAGTGCATCTCCAAATTCAACAATGTCTCGGATGTCAGGAGCAATTCACCACTCTTTCCCATAAGTGTCACTCCCCTCTCCGCCGACG
>JAFGHA010000108.1 GCA_016930275.1 Chitinispirillaceae bacterium | reverse complement strand
GCCGAGAGGCGCAAGTCCGGCATGGGCATGGATGGAAGTGGCGGCAGTCAGTGCTTTAGAGACGGTAAAAAGCAGCAGGTAATCGGCAACTCCGGTTCCGGCACCCGCCAGTCCGTTGCTCTCGTCGTAGTTATGGTCGTCACGCCAGATGACGTACGGCTTTGCACTGGAGAACTTTACTCCCGCAGTGAATGCAATCGCCGGCAGCCGTTTCCCCTCTCTGCACAACCGTATTTTGGTTTTAAACCGGGGGGATTTCCCCCCCATGCTCGTGTAATCGACATAGGGAAACTCGACGAACAGATCGGTCAGCTCGATCAGCAGGGCGATATTGTCGCTCGGGAACAGCTCAAAGTACAGCGGCACATACAGCACTGTCCGCTCTTTCCAGTAGGCATTCCGCACCTCCGGCATACTGCTCGTATATAGCGCTGCAAACCCGGTTTCGAACCGCCAGACCCCCCGGTCGGCAAACCATGCATCATCCATTCGCGAGTACATATAGCCTAGCTGATGTCCGAAATTGAAATCGTTACGCGAAATGGTATTGGAGGTATCCTGAGCCCGAAGCAGCGATACCGCAGCAAAGGCAGACACCAGGAGTATGATAACCTTAATTTTGTGCTGCATTGGCAGGTTTCCCACCGATATGCTTCCATGTAAGATCAATCATCGTCCGGATCTCATCCCCGGTAAGCTGTCCGTCTTTACTGAAGAGCACCTCACCCTGCTGATTGAACAACATGATATCACTTGAATGATCCGTACAGTCCCAGGCCGAGACCAATTTTCTGCAGTTGTCTTTTATATAGAGGGTCAGGGGGTACTTTTTCTGCTTCCGCTTGAGTACCATGGATAATACCCCGGCAGGCATCCAGGTGGCCTGCATGTTGATGATCGCCACTGACTGCACTTTCCCGATCGGATAGCCTTCCGCCTTCAGAGCGGTAAAGAGCGGTTCATTGAGATCCGCCTCGTCGGGATCGATGTAATACACCGAGTACACTTTACCTGCGATTTCACTGCTCGACCATGGAGAGCCGTCGAGTCTTCCGCCGCACTTTCCACTAAGTTCGACCATTGCCGGTTTTGCATTCAAAGGAAGTTCGGCAGCAGCAATCGCTACTGAAATGAGAACCGCGGCTGCCATGCCCGATGCCCGCAATAGTGCAGCACTCCGTATATACCGGAAAGACATCATACGTTCGCCTCCTGTTACTACAGAGAAAATATTTCAACGCCGGAATCGGGGCAACCTCAGTCATCCGCATTACCGATGATAAATCATAGACTCATGAATAGGACTATGCACTCCGGAGCCAACACGCTACAGCGACAGCAGCATTCCGATATTCGCCATATCCATGAACAGTTGCTGACCGAACCAGAATCCCATCTGATACCGTATGGATATTTTCTTGTTTGCCAACCAGATGAGCATGATCTGTGGATTGACGAAGTCGTATGTTGTATGATGTTTCAGATCGTACGTGAAGCTCGAAGAGATAACTCTTCCGTTAACGGTCGTTGATGTCCTGGTATTGATGAAATAGTAACCGTTGAAGCGCCAGACACCAACGACGATACCGGGAACGAATTTAAACCGGTTTCCGATTCCCGTGAAACGATAGACGGCTCCGCCTCCCAACAGATTATTGTGAGTATTCGCATAGTTCGAATCGATTTCGGGATTGAACGCCACGTTGAATGCCGCACCGATACGATGATTCGGAAGGGCGACACCCAATTCCCCGGAGATTCCCATAAAAGGATCGTCTACCGGTAGCGGAGTAGCCAGACTAAATCCGAAATTTCCATGGAATTTCACTTTTTTCAGGAAGAGATTCAAGTCGGTATTTTTCCCGTTTTCTACGCCGACCTTAGTAGACAAGTGAAAGTACCCCGGGCATTTCACCTCCACAGTATACGAGTCTTCTCTGGGAAACTTGAATTGCGTCGGCCCCTTAATTGCAATCCAGTCACCGTCTTCGATACGAATTGAAGTATTGGCCGGTACGGTGGAAATCGTCGCGACCGGCGGTCTGCCGGATGACAATTGCCGTGGAGGGTTGACGGGAATACATTCGGCACGGGCATTGCACCGGGTGCCGTCGGGACAGGGAGGGTTGCATCGCTCAATACACTCCCCCCGATGACAAAGAAACCCCGTACGGCAGGGAGGATAACACTCATCGGCGGAATTTTCTTCTGCCTTTTCGCTGATGCTGCCGGCGGTAGTGTCATTTTGAACAGCAGTAGTTTCTTCGGCAGGCGCGAGCACGTCCTGAGCATAAACTGCGAAAACGAATACCACAACGACCGCAACAACTCTATGATAAGTCATAGAATACCACCTCTCTTTGCAGCTGATATCTGAATGAGTATCGATTATTGAAATGCCGGAAACGCTGACGGAGAAATATAGTTTTGTGAATTTAGCCGGGACAATTATTTAACGTAAATGAACCATCACCTCCCTGCAAGCGTTCCGCAGGAACAAACCGGTATCAGGTAATCCCGGGAAAGACCGGAAATGTTTCGTCCGTACATATTTCCGGTAATGATTTATCGCGCGAGAAATTGACAGATACAAGTCATATCAAACTTATTTTTCGCCTTGTTTTCTAACTCTCCGCTCCCTGCGTGTCGGTCGACCCCTGTTTTCAACTTTCCGGAACCGCTCGATAAGTCCCCTGACCTGTTCCTCTTCCATCTCGGTCCGCACCTCGGTGGTCGGCCTGATAAAAAGCAGCACTTCCCGTTCGACCGTCACCTGTTTTTTGACGGAAAACAGATATTGCAGAACAGGAATGTCCTTGAGCCCCGGAATGCCGCGACGCACATCAACGATCTCCTTTTTCTTGAGGCCGCCGAGCACGAATACGCTGTTGTCTTTCACCTTGACTTCGGTGGAAAGCGTCCGCTCGAAGATGATCGGTACCCCTTTCGGACTCCAGCCGGTGAGATTGGATATCACGGGAAAAATTGCAAGATTGATCAGACTGTCCTGCTGCAGCGTGGGCAGCACCCGTACGTATATCCCCGCCGCCTTCTGTCCTTCCAGACTGCTGCGCTCCGCTTCGTCGTTCTCGTAAAACCGGTAGGGGATGACTTCCCGGGCCGAGATGATCGCCTCCTTGTTGTTGCGGGTGACGATACGCGAATTCGCGAGTACGGCGCCGTCTCCGTTTTCGCAGATAAAACCGACCAGATCCGCCACACTCACCTCTGCAACGAGATGCTGTGTTTTACTCCGGTCATTCTCGTTGATGGTTTTTCCATCTTCGGGAAGGTACCGTTCCGTCGAGGAGCGAACCCGATACTGCCCTGCATTTCTCAGATCACCGGGGTTCATTCCGTGCAGGTCGGCATGGACGCTCAACCCCTGCAGCCAATTGAAAATATTGATTCCCAGACGCGAAAACCGCTCGTCGTTGAATTCCACCGCTGTGATCTCGATGGCGATGTGGGCTCCCGGTACGTCAAGCAGTGCGGTCAGATCCTCCACTTCGGCGATTTTGCTTGGTACGTCGGTGATCGAAATCGCATTGAGATACGGCACTTCGAACAGGGTACCGTCGGGTGAAAGCTTGTGGCGTATGATCCCGCTGAGTTCGCTGACATTTTCGTGCTGCAGGTAGATCACCTTCGAGGCGAGGTTGTTCCCCGCTTTCAGGCCGGTCGTATCGAGCCCGGCGATAACTTCCTTGAGATCAGTGATCTTTTCGGGGACATCGGTGATGTAGAGCTGATTGGTTTTTTCGTTGACATAGAGCGAGCCGTAAATCGACAGCATATCACCGACGATCTGCTTGAGTTCGAGCGCGGCGGCCTGTTTCACCTCGTAAACGAAGGTTTCGGTTTCCCGATACTCCTTTTCGAGATTGTAGAATTTGACGTCCTTGAGATTCTGAGCGAAAACAGTAGCCAGGCTCAGCACGATGGAAATCAGGATGAAAGCGGTTCTCATTTGTCGTTCCTTTCTTTCTTACGGTCAAGCATACCGGAAACATACATTATGGCTGCCTGCATGGCCCTCACCCGCGGTACGCCCCGGCGCAGCAACCGGTACACGTCAAGTCTTCCGCCGGTGACACAATACCCCTGCAACTGCGGCAGCGGTTGCAGGGATGCATACAGAGCGTTTATGTGCTCGCGCCAGTCCATCGACGGCGCGAAGGAAACCAGCAGCCCGAGGGCTCCGGTAACAATCGGCGCGGCCATGGACGTTCCGGTCTCGGGTGCATATTCACCGCCGGGAACCGTGCTGAAAATCTCAACACCTGGTGCGAAAATATCCACATTTTGTACGCCCCAGTTGGAGAACCATGCAAGTGTATCCTTCGTGTCGGTTGCACCCACAGATACCACGTTTGGACCTTCGTACGATGCGGGATAAAATGGCTCTGCATCCGTATCGCGCCGATTGTTGCCACATGCAGCCACAAAGATAACACCACGGGATTCGGCATACGCCAGCGCATCGACCATTGCCTGCTGCCGCCCCCCACCGCCCCAGCTGGCGTTGATAACCCGCGCCCCGTTGTCCACCGCATAATAAATGGCGGCAATCAGTCCGGAAGACCAGCCGTGTCCCTGATCACTGAGGGCTTTTACCGCCATTATCGATGCATTGTGCATGATACCGGCCACACCGATACCATTGTTTCCAACCGCGCCTATAATACCTGCGACGTGGGTACCGTGATAATGACGATCGATCGGATCGGCGTTTCCCTCGGCAAAGCTCCAGCCGTATATATCATCGATAAAACCGTTGCCATCATCGTCGCGGTTGTTACCGGGAATCTCGCCGGGATTACGCCAGATGTTGGCGGCGAGATCGGGATGCAGGTAATCAATACCCGTATCGATCACCGCGAGAATAATTCGTTTGCTCCCGCGGTGGAGTCCCCAGGCCTCAACCACCCGGACATCCGCCCCCGGAGTCAAGCGGTTCTGCAGCGACCACTGTTTTGAAAAATGGGGATCATCGGGAATCCCGACGACATCGATACGGTAATCAGGTTCAACACAGGCGATACGGGCATCGGATTCAAGCAGCCGTTTGAACGTGGCGCGACTGATATCCGCCGGGCAACGCACCGGCATGCAGCCGTGGACCAGACCGTTATATTTCGGTGTCAGATTGTACTGCTGCCGCAGATCTATGAAGGTCCGGTCGGTACGGCAGGCATTTTTCAGGGTGAGGATAAAATCCGCCTGCCCGTCAAACACTGCCGACGTATTCACCACGATCATGGTGATTATCAGAATTATGTTTCTACAATTGGTTTCGTTCACCGGTAATAATCCTCACTGCCACCAGCTTACTGCAAAACATGACGTATGTTTTTTAGGTCCGTTGAATCCGTGAATTGCGAAATCAAACCGGGCTCCAGACCTCAGGTTGAAAATAGGTGACCCTGTAAACAAATACAAGCATTTGGAATGATGAGATCAAACAGCCTCATATGCTTGCCAGGCGGCAGCTGCGCATATCGTACGGGTTTGAAACGATGAAACAGATCGAGAAGGCCATTCTCCTGATTAAAGAAGCGGTGGAGTATGCTGCCGACACCAAAAACTAACGATACCATCCACCACTTCAGGGAATTTGTCGTCAATTTCCCTCTCCCGAAAGCGGGGGAGGGATAAAGGGTGGGGATCAAAAAACCCCGCCGCGCCGGGGGGACGGCGCGTACGGAGTTTCGGGTCGGTTCAAGCATCCTGAGAGGGCATTGCAGGATACTGCTACCGGATTATTCTGAGAATCTGATGCGAGGTGTACCGGTGGTTGCCTTCGAGCAGCAGGACATAGGTCCCGTTCGCTACTGCCCGGTTTGCCGATGCAAACATGTTCCATGCAATCGTATACACTCCTGCTTCATACACCACCGGCGCCCGCCGGGCGATCACTTTACCGGTCAGATCAAATACCCTGAATCCCACTGATACTTTTTGAGGTAGAGTGAAATGGAGTTGAACCGCATCGGTGCTTCTGCTGATCGACGAAGCAGTCATGGTGAACACGGTCGGAACCGACCCACCTTCATACCTTACGGGAATATCGTCACCGATCGAAAGCGCTTAGGCCTTTTTATCACCGTTGGTGTCGATTGCGGCGGGTGTTTTATCGATTGTATACGACCCGTCGGACAAGGGAGAAACACCGCGTATCCAGTCACCATGCGCTTCAGCATACAGAAGAATAAACATTTTATCGGCGGGAAGAACACCGGTATAGGTTACCATACCGGAAATTTTGCCGTTCCCTTCGGGGTTAGACCGTTACCGGATTGTCGGATACGCTGTCTTCCGCAGTCACGGTCACCGATGCTGAAAGGGTATCTGCCGTCGAAAACAACCGTCCTGAAAATTACAAAAATGGAAGTCTACGTCGCCGATCGTGTCTTGATAACCTGTCTGGTCCATCTTCCCGAAAAGTACCAGATCGTGCTCAGCAGCATACTGGTGAAAAAACCGAACACCGTACCAAGCCAGATACCGTTGATACCAAGACCGGTCTCTGAAAGAAATTTGGCGGCGGGTACCCGTACCCCCCAGAGAGCGAGGATGGTGAAAACAAGAGTCACCCGGGTATGTCCCGCACCATTGATAACACCATTCGCCACGAATGCCATGGCGAAGAAGAGTTCCCCCGGCCCGACGATTCTGAGGAAATTCGCGCCGATCGCCAGGACGTCCGGATCGGAAAGAAATGCCGAAAGCAGGAATTTCGGAATCGTCAGATAAAAAAACGTGAAGAAAAGAGAAACTGCAACCGTCATGAACATACCCCATTTGAACACCTGACGCACCCGTGCATGCTTCCCGGCACCGATATTCTGACCGCTTATGATCGATACCGCCATGCCGATCGACATCGCCGGAAACATCGACACCGTATCGATACGCCCGGCGGCTCCGAACGCAGCCGTAGCGGTGTCACCGAAGCCGTTCACAATCGAGGTAATGGTGGCCATACCGAGTGATACCGCCGACTGTTGCAGCATTGAAGGAAATCCGATTTTCATGATCAACCGAATTTTTTCAGGATTCCAGCCGATCAGATGCAGATCAACGGCAACGATATTTTTTTTCTTCCGCAGGTAGCCGTAACCGATGATGGTGGCGATCAGCTGGCCGCAAATCGAGGCGACTGCCGCCCCTCCCAGCCCGAGACGGGGAAACGGACCAACCCCGATAATGAGCAGCGGATCAAGCACCGCATTGACCGCAACGCCGACAATCATGAAGTAGAGAGGGGTCTTCGAATCGCCGATACCACGAAGTATCGATCCGATGAGAAATCCGCAATACATAATAAGGAAGCCACCGAAATTGATTTTAAGATACTGCGACGCGGCGGGAATGATCGATTCCGGTGTTTTAAGCAATCGTAGAATATGATCGGTGGTGAAAATCCCTGCCGTCGAAATAACCACACTGAGCAGTATTGCAAAAAAAATTGAGGCGCCGATCGTTTTTTTCACCTGTTCCAGATTTCCGGCGCCGAAATACTGCGAAATCAGAATGGTGGTCGCCATGGTTGCCCCGGCAGCGACGGCAATGAAAAGAAACAGTACCGGAAAACTTACCGCAATAGCGCCGATCGCCTCCTTCCCGACAACCCGTCCGACCCATACCGCATCGATAATGGCATAACCCGACTGGATGAAGTTACCAATCAGCATGGGGGCAGCGACCGCGAGCAGGTGGCGGGGGATACTTCCGGTAGTGCAGTCCCTGCCTGATTTGTTCGGGGGCATGAAAAGACTTTCTGTAGTTATTTTACTGATGGTATATTAGTGGCGGACGGATCGGGCAGGGAAAAAATACCACCTGCCCCCCGGTTGCATCGCCACTATTTTCAGAGCGGCCCCAAATGTTCAGAATTCGCTGTGTATCCGGTACGACACTGCCGATTGACCGTACGGCGATCGAGCAGGTGCAGCAGATACTGCGTGAACAATTTCCCGGTCTTCGACCGGCTGAAGTCACTTCACTGCAGGAAAAATTGAGCAATCCTCTTAAATTCCGGTACCGGTCAATTCTTTTCGTCGCCGAAAACGGCCGGGGAACGGTACAGGGATTCGCACTTCTCTCGTATGAACAGCACCTCCGGTTCTGCTTTCTCGATTATCTTTCCTCTTCTTCAAAGCTCACTTCCCGGGGAATCGGCGGAGCGCTTTACGAACGTATCAGGGATGAGGCGAGCTTTCTTAAAGTAAATGGACTATACTATGAGTGTCTTCCCGACGATCCGAATCTCTGTCGTGATCCTGAGGTACTCAGACAGAATGAGAAACGGTTGCGGTTTTACGAACGATACGGCGCACGGCCGATCACCGGCACCGCCTGGGAAACGCCATTCGAGCCGGGTGATGATTGTCCGCCGTATCTGGTCTTCGACCCGCTCGAAACGAACCCGCCACCGTCAAACAGCGAAGCCCGCGAAATTTTCAGCGCGATTCTGGAACTGAAATACGGAAAACGCTGTCCGCCCGGCTATGTGGAAAAAATTTTCGGATCGGTAACTGATCCCGTTTTGACGATACGCCCCCCCCGGTATCAGAAAAAAAATACCCCGCGCCGGCTCCCGGCGGTTCAGGTACCGGCCGATCACCGTATCTTCTATGTCGTCAACGACCGTCATTCGATTCATCATGTGCATGACCGCGGCTATGTTGAAACACCGGTGCGCATCAGTTCGATCCTGCGTGAGATCGAACACAACGACCTGTTTCAGCGGATCGAACCGCGACACTTTTCCGAACAGCATCTTACCGCGGTACACAAACAGGAATATATCGACTACTTCCGTAATGTATGTGAAACGCTGGCCCCCGGAAATTCGGTGTATCCATATGTCTTTCCGATCCGTAACACTGCCCGTCCGCCCAAGGAACTTGCCGTCCGGGCGGGATACTACTGTATCGACACCTTTACTCCCCTCAACAACAATGCATTTACCGCGGCGCGGCATGCGGTAGACTGCACGCTCACCGCCGCGGATCTCCTGCTCCGGGGAACCCGGATAACCTACGCGCTGGTCCGGCCGCCCGGGCATCATGCGGAGTTCAGGTCCTTCGGCGGATTCTGCTATTTCAACAACGCATCAATCGCCGCGAATATGCTCAGTCGAGAAGGTCCCGTCGCGCTACTCGACATCGACTACCACCATGGGAACGGGCATCAGGATATTTTCTATCGTCGCCGCGACGTGCTTACCATTTCACTGCATGGACATCCGAGTTTCGCCTATCCATATTTCAGCGGTTTCCGGGAGGAACGTGGAGAAGGGGAAGGAAAAGGATATAATTGCAACTATCCGATCCCCGAACAGTGTGACGGTATTCTGTACCGGAGCTACCTTACACAGGCAGTTCAACGGATCGCCCGGTTCAAACCGATGTTCCTGGTTGTTTCGCTCGGGCTTGACACGGCGAAAGGCGATCCGACCGGTACCTGGACGTTGGGAGCACACGATTTCGAACTCAACGGAAACCTGATCGGTGCGCTCAAACTCCCGACACTGGTGGCGCAGGAAGGCGGTTACTCCACCCGCGTACTCGGCATCAATGCACGAAGGTTTCTGACGGGATTGCGGAATGCATCCCTGCCGCAGTAATTATTTACACAACGATACACCTGATTGCGAATAGCATTTATTTACCGCTCATGGTGAGCCTGTCGAACCATGAAAATTTACCCTTCGGCAGGCTCAGGATGAGCGCGTATTCGGAATTTTATCTGAAGTTATATGCAAATACCTGATTTAGAGATAGGAACCCGATTCATCACTGTTTTCCGCAGCATTCAAAACACATGACACTGTACGTCGAATCTTCGTCCTTGCCGCAGGGCTCGATGAAATAATAGCCGCTAACGGTTCCGCCTTTTGCACGACACTCCTCGTCGGCATATTTCACCCATGTTTCGGAATCCTTGCAGGATGTTTCGCCGCCCAGCGTATCAACGAAACAGGTTGTTTCCGGTGGCGGTGCGATGACGGCGCAATCGGTAGCGGTTCCGTACATGGGTCCGATCACCGTCTGCTGCTCCTCATCGGCATACAGCATTACTTTGATGAACGATATGATCCCGTTGGACATCGAAACGCCCCCATCCAGCCAGACTTGTTCGATCACACCGGGAATAACCAGCATACCGGTAAGCATCCCTCCATCAAGTTTTCCGTATAATTTTCCGACCATTTCACCTTTCAGGTAAAAATATCCCGAAAGCGATGTTGCCGTCTGTTCGATAATTTTCAAGGCGTAGTCATTCAACACCACCTCATCAATGTTTCCTTCAAGCGAAAAACACCCGTATTCAGGTTCCTGCGGTTCTGTCGGGCAGACCGTTCCCGGACCGTACAAGGTACCTATAGGATTTAAGGTATCGTCCATTGAATACACCTGTCCTTTAAGGTAACTGTGATCCGTTGACATATACCCGTCGAACATGGCGCTTTCGGTAATCCCTTCAATAACCAGTCGTCCTTTTATATGATCCTGTGACAACGCACCTCCGAGATAGCCGACCTCTTTTTCTCCGCGGAAAATTTTCGCATGCATACCGGCTGCAGTGAGTGTCTCCAGTTTCAGCACCAGACCACCGAACTTCACGTCGCCGATTGCTCCCTCGATCGCGAAACAGCCGGGAGTTGCCGGGATATCGTCCCCACTCTCAATAATAACGTCAATCTGTGCGGAACCGGTTTTCCGCAACACCAGTTTTACGTAGGCAACCTCACCCGCCGTAATGGCAGTGGCGGCCGAACCTTCGTACATACCGCCCTCGGGTACATACAGCGAAGCGGTGAAAAGACGCATTGGTCCGGCGGGAATTTTCTCGATCATCATCGTCGTGTCGTCGCCGCCCAGCGGAAATGCGAACGTCATCGGTTCCATCCCGTCTCCCGTTATGGTCAGTGTGAACTTACAGACCGCACCCGGAGCGACCGCGAGTGTCTTCATTCCGGGCAGCGTGATCGCTGATTTACCGTATTCCACGGTCTGGTGGTCGTCGACCACCGAAGGATTGACCGCCCGGTCCTGGCAACCCCACAACACTACTGCGATAAGGAGCAGCGCAACTATTCTCATACTTCCTCCTTTTTCAGGTGAATTGATGTGCATTCTTCCGATGAAGCAATTACAGGAATAATATACCTGTTTTTTAAGGAAATTCAATCACTCAGACAGTAAAAGTGTTCTCATTTTGAGTATGTGATAGACATGGCGAAGTGTATTGCCGGGTACTTACCAGTCGGGAAACCCCGGCTGTTGATTGTGACCCCTACTTACTGCACCCCTCAACCCGACAACAGATTCTTCGCTTTTAAGCAGGAACATTCCGGGAAGCACGAACGGTTCCGGTTATCTTTCCCTGCCCTGCCCCTTTGAATCTTCCCCGGATTTACCTTTTCGTCTTTTTAAACCGTTCCGGATGAAAAATCATCAAATCGGTGTATTGCCTGCCACCCGGTTGAGTATTTTCACCCTATCCAGGGATTATCATCACGGACCGTCCGATTGAAAAAAAAATCATCAGATAAAACAGCACCGCCCATCCACTTCAACCGTTTCGTCGCCATCGACTTCGAGACCGCCGACTACGGCCGCGACAGCGCCTGTGCAGTTGCGCTGGTGGTGGCTGAAAAAGGCAACATAATCCGGGAATTCTATTCGTTCATCCGACCCCCGCGGAACTCCTTTCAATTCACCTGGCTGCATGGAATCTCCTGGAGTGATGTTGCAGATCAACCCGACTTCGGGGAACTCTGGCCCGAAATAGCGCCGCTGTTTGTCGGGGTCGATTTTATTGCCGCGCATAACGCCTCGTTTGACCGTGGTGTCCTTGCAGCGTGCTGTGAACGATGCCACCAATCGCCCGTTCTTGACAAATATCTCTGCACCATGCGCCTCGCGCGGCGGCTCTGGGATATCCGGCCGACGAAACTTTCCGACGTCTGCGGTGCCTTCGATATTCCGTTGCAGCATCATCACGCCGGCTCCGACGCGCTCGCCTGCGCGAAAATCGTATTGCGGGCATGGCATTCGGGAGTGCCGGAAAGTGCTTTTCTGAAACCACCTGGAACAGCAAACAGACTGACCGGTACTTTCCCTTTCTGACTACTGCAAAATTTCCCGGGTTAGCAGTTATAGGAGCTTCCATGCCATTTCAATTCTCAACACCCTACTATCCTGTACTATATTGTTGGTATTCCGGTAACTCATCATACCTCTATGGAGATCCGGTTTGGGAGTATCATCCATAGGCTGGGGGATCCGTATACAATTGGTTTTTTCGAAAACAGGCAAACCGTCTGGGCTGCCGGAGGAGGATACTCCCGTTCCAGACAGTGATAAATGATGGGATATATTTATTGCCCTTAGAATAGTAGTATAAATTTTCCTGAAAACATGTTCATCTATAGCAACTGCAAGTAATTTTTCTTTTAACAAAGTGTAGTGGACACTTACAATGCAACTATAAAAAGGTATAACGTTACATGATCGAAACAACCTGCAACTGGGAAAACGGCCTGCTCCTGCATTCACCGACGTTCCCGAAAACCCCGGCTGAATATCAACTTCTTATAGATTCGAACGATCCCTCAAAGCTCGACAACCTTCTTATGGAGCGCCTGGATGAGGCACCGCAGGACATTGCTTTTTACCTTCCCGCATATCGTGCATTCATCAGGAAACAGGAAAGTAACCGGGCTTCCGCCTTCCTTGATTTACAGGTCGAGAGTCTGAAGGCACGCCATGACCTTACCGCCGAGATTTTCCTTTTGCTCGCAGTGCTCGGGTTCTGGCCGGAGTGCACCTATGCCCGGGAACAGTTACTTAACCACCTTAAAGCCATGTACCCCGACAGCCCGAATTGTGTATTGTATACCCGACATTTCAAGGTGCTTGACAATAGCTCAGGTGGTGATAAATTCCGTCGACTGGAACAATGGTTGCGCTACGATGAAGGTCGTGTCGTTTATATGCCGGCCAAAGGAGTAGCACGAATCAAGGAGGCCAATCTGAAGATAGGCGTTGTGCGATTATCCCTTAAAAACAACGAGCATATGACCCTCCGTATCGATGAGGCGGAGCGCTTGGCCCAGCCGCTCAGAAATGACCATTTTCTTGCCCGAACGATTATCGACCTCGATGATCTCAAACAACTGTCAGAAAATGATCCGGGTGAACTGCTGCGGTTGCTTTTTGCAAGCATCCGGCGCGAAGTGACCCTTAATGAACTTCGGGAGATGCTCTCGGCGGTTGTTCCCGATGATCAGTGGAACACCTGGTGGGCACACGCCCGCAAGGATCCGCGTCTGATTGCAGGATCGGGCACGAAACCAAAGCTCGAGTGGAACGATTCAGTGTCCGAAGGAAGTGCCGGGTTGATGGCAACGTTTATGCAGGCTTCACCCGGTGATAAGCTTGCGATGCTGAAAAAACATGCAGCGAGGTCCGAGGCACTGTCAGTAGAAATGGCGATGGTACTGGCCAATGAGGCAAAAGACGCCCTTGCATCCGACCCATCCCTGGCGCTTGAGATAGTTTTGACTGTTGCAACTTCGGCACAAAGTAACGACATTGCGATGCCGTGTACTGCCGAAGATCTTCTCGAAGGTACCGACGCCGACACTGTTATTGCAGGCATCTGCGACCGTGCCGTCCGCCGAAAGGCAATCCAGATCGTCGTGCACTCCCGGAGTGACTGGCCCCCACTATACGGCGCGCTGCTGAAAACCGAGACTGATACCTCCACCCTCAAATTACTGTACGAGTCCCTGCACAGCGGAGATTATCACGATATTCTCGGTCCGGTGGTCGAAGATTCTTTTCTGCATCCATCCGGCAATCCCCAGTTCTATCTGTGGCTCTGCAAAGAGATACCGAAAAGGCCGGAGTTGCACCACTATGCGAACCGGGATTTCCTCCACTCTCTCTGCGGAATACTTGACGATGCATCCTTTAAAGGCCACCGTTCGGCATTACGAAAACTTTTCAATCCCGGCCAAGCAGTCGACCGGGCGATAGAAACTCTCGATGCATCAAACAGCCGTTCCCTGCTCGACACCCTGTTGCGCGCCCGGGAACTCGAAGATTATGTAAAGGACAGCATTCGCCAGAAATTCTTCACCCTTTTTCCGGAGCTCCACGAAACGAAACAGGATTTCCTGTTCGTTACCAGAGAGGCGCTTGAAAATAAACGAATCGAGTTCGAAAAGCTGATCACGGAAGATATCCCCAGGAACGCCAGGGAGATCCAGAGGACCCGCGAATATGGAGATTTACGCGAAAATTTCGAGTATCATGAAGCCCGCCGCCAACAGGAGCTGCTTTCCTCCCGCGCAAAGACGCTCCATGATGAACTCATCGCGACACGCCCGATTGAACCCGACACGGTCGATACCTCGAAAATATCGATCGGAACCCGTTTTTGTCTGCAACCCGCACCAGGTACGGCAGCAAAACCCGTTATACTCACGATTCTTGGTCCCTGGGACTCAGATCCTGCAAACAATATCCTCTCTTATACCTCCGTTGCCGCAGCAACACTGCTCAATGCACCCGGGGGCAGTACGGTTACCTTTTCCGGGGAGAATTACATAGTTGATGATATCGAAGTGTGGGTGTCGCCACAAAAGAAGCAAACGGACACTGACCGGTAAGTCAGGTCAGCAAACGAGAAATCCAGCAGAAACAACCGTACGATCGGATTCTGATTGAACACGATTGATATGTGTAAGACATTGTCCCGGATTGGATTATATAAAAGATCCTGCAGCAAGGACGGTAGGTTGAATACTTACTAAATCCGGTGAATTTTGATACTATTCCGAGTTACCGGATATCTGCAGCAGAAAGTAGGCGACTTCGACCACCAAGTATATTTCCAACCATCTATCCCCCCTTTTCCGATTGAGAAATAATGTTATTCGACGATTACCGCATTTCGGCTGATATAAAAAACAACCTGCATCTGCTCGGCTTCAGGCGCTCCACCGATATTCAGTTCAAATCAATTCCATCGATAATGAAAGGCGAAGACGTACTGGCGATAGCCCAGACGGGAACCGGCAAAACCGCCGCATTCGCGATTCCCATCATCAATAAAATTCACAGCTACAAAACAAGCACACGCAGCCTCGGTATCAAATGTATCGTTATGGTGCCCACCCGTGAACTTGCCCTGCAGATCGGCGAGGTTTTTACTAAAATTGCCCGTCATACAAAGGTAACGGTGTTTAGCCTGCACGGCGGTATTGAACAGGACCGCCAGATAAAAGCGATCCAGGATGGTATTGATGTTTTAATCGCCACACCGGGACGTATGTTCGATCTGATTCATCAGGGAACCATCAGGTTGAGCAGAGTGAGTACCCTTGTTCTCGACGAAGCCGACCATATGCTCGATCTGGGATTTATCGAGGATATCAAATATGTAAAGAAAATGCTTACTTCACAGCACCAGACACTCTTCTTTTCGGCCACCATAAATCCCGTTATAAAAAAACTCGCGTTCTCACAGGTAAAAAGCAGTGCCATTCGCATCCAGATCTCCCCCGACGATCCGGTTTCGAAAAATGTTTCTCATTTTGTCATGTTCATCGAAATGGATGACAAACGTTTTTTTCTGGAAAAATTTATTACCGATCATTCCGACAGCAAAATAATCGTTTTTGTTCGTACACGGGTTCGTGCCGACCGAGTCGCAAAAGCAATGGAGCGGGTGCGGATCGTTCCCCTTACGCTTCACGGTGCGATGGACCAGCTTGAGCGGACAAAAATAATGGCAGCATTTAAAAAAGGTACCCCTGCCGTTTTAATTGCGACCGATGTAAGTGCACGCGGAATCGACATACCAAACGTAAACTACGTTATCAATTATGACCTCCCCCGGAAACCGGAGAATTACGTTCACCGTGTCGGGAGAACCGGTCGGGGAGTTCAGAAAGGGAGCGCCATCTCATTCTGCAGCAGTAGCGAAAAAACGGTGCTTGATGAGATCCAGACCTTTCTCACAAAAAAAATAGAGGTACTCGATGTCGATCGTGAAGAATACCGGCAGGTTGTTGAGTCTGCAAAAAAAGTGAGCAGCATTGATGCACTGGTGGCCGAGCATGAGCTGTGGCTGCTGGAAAAGAAAAAGAAACGAAAAAAGAAGCCCGCAAAGAAGACGTAGCTCGCACCATTTTACACACTGTACCAAAGCATTTTAATTTGGTTTTCTCTCTGCCATCAGTACCATTTTTCTGACAATAAGGAATTTCGCTCCTGCAAAAAACACCATTACCAGGTACCGGTCCCGTACACGTAAACATTTCATCAACTGCCGCAACCAGTACGAAGGACGACGATAATACCTGAAAAAATAGCGTTCACACAGTTTCACCAATTCCTCGGTCGGATACTGCTGGGTTCCCCGTTCACGACCGGCGGGAACGATGGTTTCGCCGTCCCGCACGATTCCCTTTTTTCTCGCCTCTTCCCACAGGGGGGATCCGAAGGCATAATCGAGCACCCAGAAGGTCGTTATGTCAAGCGGCAGATGAGCGGCGAAGCGATAGGTGCGCTCGAAATGTTCACGACCTTCGAAGGGTGCCCCCAGAATGAATATGCCTCCGGTATACAATCCCGCCCGATCCGCCATGCGTATGGCCGCGGCGTTTTCTTCCACCGAAGATCCCTTCTCATAATAATCCAGCACATCCTGATTTCCCGACTCCAGCCCGAAGGTGATCGCCTTGACGCCGGCTTCGCGCATAGCTGCGAACAACTCCTCATCGGCGGCATCAACTCTTCCCTGTACCGCAATTGACAAACGGGTATTCATCGCCTTTATTCCCCGCAGTATCGCAAGCGCCCTTTTTTTATCGGCGGTAAAATTGTCATCCACGATACCGATGACTTCAAATCCGTCATGCACGATAGCTGCAATTTCAGCAAGGACATTCTCAGCACTGCGCTGACGGTAACAACGGTATGAAACCGCTCCATGCGCACAGAACCGGCACCGTTTCGGACATCCCCGTGAAGTGATCAGTGTGGTCACCTTTGATCCCCGGTGTCTGCCGATAACCGAATAACCCTTGTGATATCTCAGCAACGCTCTCCGGGGAAACCGTATTGTATCGAGATTCATTACCGGATTGAAGGGAGGACCATAACACACCTCCCCATCACCGTTTTTATAAATGATACCCGGAACATCCCCAAGCGCCCCGCCGTCAATCAATGCCCGTACCAGGGGAACAATAATCGTTTCCGCTTCGTGACACACCACTGCCGCGGTCCCTTCGATATATCGGGGACGCAGGATCAGATCCGGCCCTCCGGCAATCACCGGCAGATCCGGAAACAGCTGATTGCTGTCGGCAATGATGCCGCATGCTTCTTTAAGATTGAAACTCATTACCGATATTCCCGCGAGGTCGGCACCGGCAAGACATTTCACGAGGCGCTCCCGGGAATACTGCTCGGCATTGAAATCATACGTGTCGACATCGTATCCGGCTGCGATGAGTTCGCTGGCCAGATAGAGAATCCCCAGCGGGGGTGCAAGCGTTTTTTCGGTACTCGTTCCATCACCACCGTTTTTACCGAACGTTTTCACCATACAGGGAGGAAACAGCAGGACCACTTTTTTCAGACGCATACCATTGCTCCTTTTGCAATCGAGTAACAATAGTAAGTATGGCCCCTGCAGAAAGGAAAAACATCCGAAGAAATACCGGTTTGTAAGTTGTTTAAAGGGGATTACTACTGGTTTTTTCAGATCAGTGGAATTACTGATGTGGTTTTTTACTCAATCTGCGCTATCGGAGGAAAGAAGATTAATCAGTTGAATGCGGTTTTTGACTCCTGTTTTCTGAAATACCTTATAGAGATGACTTTCAACGGTTCGTACCGAGATACAGAGTTTCT
Source organism: Chitinispirillaceae bacterium (assembly GCA_016930275.1). Taxonomy (GTDB): domain Bacteria; phylum Fibrobacterota; class Chitinivibrionia; order Chitinivibrionales; family Chitinispirillaceae; genus JAFGNB01. The sequence continues at coordinate 48,026 of JAFGHA010000108.1, read as the reverse complement.
GACCGATTTCATTGTTCGACAATCCCTGAACCGTACAAAGAACGATTTCTTCTTCACGGTCGGTAGTGCCGAAGCGGCTTCTGAAATACTCTGAAATTCTGCCCTGGACCAGATAGGAGGGACGGTTGAAAAACCTGAATGCAAACATGATACTTCCAACGGCAATCACAATCAGTACAATGGAGTTCTCAAGATGCCAGGGCAGATAGGGAAGATCCCTGAAATATTTCACCAGCGACAGCGGAAGCACAAGAATCGAGAGTGTAAAAAAAAGTTTTACGGTCATTCGAAGCTGCCGCTCGGCAATCGAGTCAAGTTTCAGCGCAGTGATGATACATAATGCGATATACGTACCGAAAAGTATCGGAAGACCGACACCAAGCCGTATGAACTGATACCCGCTCGTAGTATTCAAAAGTTCAGCGAATGTTGCTGCGGTATACAACACCGAAATTCCGACGATCAGCAGATGCATCCATTTTTTAAGCTGAATACCGATCAGGCAAAAACAGAAACGGGTTCCTGAAATCAACCCGAGCAGATAGCCTGCTTTTTCGATTATCGTCGGGAGTAACCTGCCAAAGGTGGTTTGTTCGATCCCGGCAATCCGGCAGTACAATTCAATCATTCTACTTAAAGCAAGCAGAATCACCGTTCCCAGAAGCAGAGAATACCAGACGATTACCCGTTTTCTATAGCGGAGAAAAAACAGCATCGAAACGGTTAATGAAACCGCCCCGGCGCAGAGAGAAAACAGTGAACCGAAAAGTGCTATATGGATCATGGTACTTTGAAAGTACTATACGGAAAGGGGGTTTTAAAACGAATACCGGCGACCGCACTTCAAGCCCCGTCGGAGCGACCGGTTCCCATCTTCTTCACGATCTCATCCGTCAGTTCATACCAGCGCTGTATCGTGTTTTCCAGAAAAAAATAATGGGCCACATAAAAAATGAGCATGATAAAAAAAAGTCCCGGCAGCAGATAGACAACCGGCGAAGGAAAAAGCTGCACGATACACAGAGAAACGAGAAGAAAAATCCCGAACGCCAGCGTTACCAGAAGATGGATCAACCGCTCATGCTGCATTGCGGCAAGTATCCGTTCGTGATTGCGCAGCAGTCCCTCCCCGTCGGTTGAGGTATCTCCGGCAAGCAGATGTTGTTTGACGAAAGCTTCATGTTCCTTCATGTATCTGCTGATGTTCATGGAACGTACCTGTAACCAATCGCCGTTCAGTTGCCGAACGGATGCAGAAAAATTCCATAGATTGCCCCGAGTACCGCCATCTCCACCAGGCCCGCCGCCGCGACATACACCAGTGCCGAAACCGGAACGGTATACATCATCCACGAAGAGAGCACACTCATGAGGACCCTGAGAAACCAGACGATCATCGCGAAGGAGAGCCCCTTGACAATCCCCGTCTCTCCCGGCAACGATTTGTAAAGAAGCAGGAAAAGAAGCCCCAGAATGAACCCGTAGGAGAGATCGATCACGATACCGGCGGCGGCGTTCACCGATGTTCGGGCGATCGGTTTATAGACGGAAAGCAGTCGCTGCGCGAACGGATTGGCATGCAGCAGCGCATCCATGATGCCGAACAGAATGCCGTTGATTGCGCGGGTGATTATCAATCGAAGCATACGGGGACGCTCCTTTCAAAGCCGGTTATTCAGCCGCTATTCAGAAAGATATAACGTCCCGTTCCCGTCATTCAAGAACCGGAAATTTCCGTTGTGTCTCATATTTTAAATCGTCCCGCCAGGGCCCGGAGATTCTTCGACAGTTTGGCAAGCTCACCGGCGCTCGCGGTAATATGAGAAACATTCCGGGACGTTTCCGTAACGGCAGTGTTGACACCGGTGATATGCGAAGACACCTCGTTGATCCGGTCGCCGATTCGGCAACGTTTCTCGCCACTTCCCCTGCGGAGGAACTCGCGTCCGTGATGTTCCGCGAAATTTCATTTACCGTCACACTCTGCTCCTCCACGGCACTGACGATATTCTGCGAGATCGAATCCACCTCTTCAATAATCCTGATTATGGCATCCAGGGAATCGACCGTCGCCTGTTCGATCGATGCGGCGACCGTATGGGTCGTGGTACTTACCTCCTCGGTGTTCGATGCGATTTCCGTGGACGTTGTTGAAAGTTCCGTCGATGATGCGGCAACGGTAGACGCTCCCTGGCCTATGGTTCTGATAAGATCCTGCAGATTGGAGGCGAAGGTATTGAAGTGCCTGGCTATGTCCCCCACCTCATCGGGAGTATTCGCTCCGAGCCTCTTTGTCAGATCGCCGTCTCCGGAGGCCACATCGCGCAATGCCGCAACGGCACTTCCCAGTGGACGCGCAACCGATCGTGCGAAATACCAGGAAAGTATGGCCGTTGAAAGAAAGCTCTCCACTCCGACAATAAACAGGTTGAAAACGTTTTGTCCGTTTGAGAGCCGATAGGCATGCCCGATCATGGTAGCAGTGACGAAGTTGATGAATATGGAAAGGATAATGGTGAAACTGACGATAACGTTCCTCGAACCTATGGTAAGTTTCCAGGTGCCCGACGGTTCAGGCAGGTTACGGGACTCATCAAGATCGAGAAATCCGACGGCGGTAGTCTCCGCAATAAAGTAGGCGAGCAGCAGGGTGGAAATTGACGCCGCCAGACAGAGCAGATTTACAATAAGCATATCCGTCATCGTTCCGGATGTCAGAAAGTACAACGGTAAGAACAGTAAAATATTACTCAACACCATCCACGACACCATCATGAACATGGTCATTGGAATCGGATAACGATACACCTCACCGCCAATCGAACCGTCCAGGTTTTCCCGATCACCTCCACGCTGTAAAAATTGACGCATTTTTCTTGATGCGTTCCTCTGAATGACGGAGAATATAACAGTGTTAATTTTCGTCTGCACCATGAACAGAACAACAGTCAACCCGATTTTACGGTTCATCAATGGTATGAATTTGAAACTGTAGAACAGCAGTGGCCCGACCATGACCGTATAGACAATTGCAAGGATCCGTGTTGAATCAAACTTCAATGATGAAAGGACTTTATCTTTCATGGTAGTACCCCTTTATAACCGTATCCGCCGGCAGTGGTTATTCCTGCTTTCAGACACCTGCGCAATGTAATTTTAACTGCCGTTAACAGTGCACTTTCATATAATTTTACAAGGTTATGAACCACAATGCAATCATACGGAATCACCCTGAGAACCGACCCTGAAAAATCGGACATCGCCGCCATCCGCTCCATCGTCACCTCGACCAACGCCTTCCGCCCGGATGAAATCGACGTTGCCGTCGAACTTATCGAGGAACGGCTCAGTCGTGGTACGGCCAGCGGGTATTACTTCGTCTTCGCCGAAGAAAACGGAATTCCCGTCGGCTACACCTGCTACGGCCCGATCGCCTGTACCGTCGCCAGCCATGATCTCTTCTGGATTGCGGTGGATAAGAACCGGCATGGAAAAAAAATCGGTTCGCACCTCATTATCGAGACTGAAAAACTCATCCGTGCGATGGGGGGAAAGAGGGTCTACATCGAGACCTCTTCCCGCGCCGACTACGACGCCACCAGACATTTCTATCATCGTCACGGATACATCGTCGAAGCGCATATAAGAAATTTCTACGACGACAACGACGACAAGATCATCTATTCCAAAGAGGTCGCACGGTAGCGGCTGTATCCGCTTCCCCGGATACGGCCGAGGCGGACTCTTCGGGGGGGGAAGGGGGTGACGGCGTTGCTCTGCGTCGTTGAATCTATCTATGCCACGGCTTTGTTCACCTGATCGATCCCCTGCGCCTGTTCCGCACTCGCGGCAGCAATTTCAACGATCAGCGCCATAACCTTACCGACATTATTCAAAAACGGTTTCCCAGCGTTAACATCAATGTCGGCATTGTGCTCCGGATGTATCAACCAGTATCACCTCTGAACCCGATGGCTCCGTCAATTTCCGGTATGGAACAATCACCTTTTCCATGATATACTACATGTACTCTGCCATGCCTAATTCTTTTCGGGAGGCTGTATGAACATACTCGTCGTCGACGATTCCAAAATCATCAGGATCATGCTTATCAGAATCCTCAATGAACTGGGATACGATCAGATTGTCGAAGCGGTTGATACCGATTCGGCTCTGTTGCGAATGGAAATAAAGAAACCCGATCTGATTCTGTCGGACTTCAATATGCCGGGAAAATCCGGACTGGAATTTCTCCGTATCGTCCGAAGAAATCCCGAAACCGCCAAAATCCCATTTGTGCTGATTACCACCGTTCATGATAAAAAGATTATCGTCCAGGCGGTACAGTCGGGGCTGCAGTATTTCATCCTCAAGCCGGTCGAAAAGAACGTCCTTGCCGAAAAACTCACCGCACTTGCCGAAACCTACAATTTTCAGTTGCCTCTTCATCTGGGGAAAGGAGCCACGGGAACCGCTCCGGCGAATACGCCGGCATCTGCGGAAAACACCGGTTCGAACAAAAAATTACCGCTTGAGCTGCTCGATGCGGTACTGGATCACTTTTTTCTGGTGTTCGACGGCGAAATGAGTCTTTCCGATTTCCTTTCCTGGGCAAAGGAGCATATTATCGGTGCACTTCCCGAAAATGACAAAATCCGCAATGAACAGCAACTCCTGGATCTGATGCGCAGTGCCGCTCATCAGGGAATATTTTCCGCGCTGAAAAAATATACCGCTGAACCGTCACTCTGAAGCCCGGCATTCCGGTAGTGCAACGGCGCTGCGCTCTCCAAACAACGTGACAATCGCAGTAATTCTATGATATACTGGGAAAACGTTCAAACACCATCCTGTTATCCGTTACGGAAATCTGCAGGAGTGGAACATTCGTCGGATAAACCTGTTGTTAAAGACCCGTTGCCATGATAGATAACGACCTTCTCAGAGAATTTCTCACCGAATCACAGGAGCATCTCTGTACCGTCGAGGATGACATTCTCGCTCTCGAACGCGGCGACAGCGGGATCGACCAGGCTATCGTCAACCGGCTTTTCCGATCGGTACACACGGTCAAGGGAGGAGCCGGGTTTCTCAATCTGGACAATGTCAAAAATCTCGCGCATGCGCTGGAGAACCTGGTGGGTGCGATCCGCAGCGGGCAGCTGCTACCCGACCCGAAGGTTTCGGAAGTGCTGCTCGAGGGAACCGATCGCCTGCGGTATCTCATCGAACATATCGACGATACCGATGCGACCATAGATGAACAGGTCGCCGCCTGTGCCCGACTGCTTGGTACCGAATCCGCGGCCCCCCCCCGGGCAGCGCATCCGGAAGAGGGTACCAACGATGACGCACCGGATCCCCCGTTCGATCTGACCCGGTTCGATCTCGCCCCCGTAATAGCCAATCAGCAGCGGCTCCATGTTGGAACCATTGACCTTGTTGCCGAGTGTAGCGCGAAAAACAGAAGTTTTGCCGCCTTGAAAAGCGATATGGAATCGATCGGTGCAATACTGGAAACCGATCCGGTCGCTGGTCCGGACTTCACCGTCACTCCGGACGGACAGGGGCACCACTGGTTCTCTTTTGTCGTTGCCTGCATCATCGACGAGGAAATCCTGTTTACCGCCGGACTCGATATCAGTCCTGCCCGGTACCGGATTGTGAAACCTTCGGAAATCCGGGAATCCACCGTTGTTCCGAGGGAAAAAACCGTTACAAAGAAGGCTCCGGCAGCTGAACCAGCCCCAAAAGATGCGGCTTCCTTGAAACCCCCGACGCCCGGGCAGCCTCCGACTGCTCATTCCGCCGGTGTCGCCGACCAGACCATACGTATTTCTCTCGGTCTACTCGACAACCTGATGAATCTCGCGAGCGAACTCGTGCTGGTGCGCAATCAGTACCTCAGGTTAATTGCTCTGGGCGATCTCCAGCGCCTCACCACGATCGGTCAGCGTCTCAATGTTGTCACCTCCGAAATTCAATCATCCATTATGCAGACCCGTATGCGGCCGGTGGGGACGATTTTCAACCGGTTCAGCCGGGTAGTACGAGATCTTGCCCGGAAACTGGGGAAAAAGATCAACCTGGAAATCCGCGGCGCCGACGTTGAGCTTGACAAATCGATTATCGAAGCGATCGCCGACCCAATGACCCATCTGATACGCAACTCCGTCGACCATGGTATCGAAATGCCTGATGTTCGGCTCAGGGAAGGTAAACACGCCGAAGGTTCCGTCTGCCTGAGCGCATTTCACCAGGCCGGGCAGGTGATCATTCAGATTGAAGACGACGGTAAAGGAATGGATCCTCGCCACATTCTCCATAAAGCGGTGGAAAAAGGTCTTATCAGCGAAGAACAGACAGGAACACTTTCTGAAAGAGAGACCTTCGATCTGATATTCGTTCCGGGGTTCTCCACCGCCGAAAAAGTCACCGAGGTTTCGGGCAGAGGCGTCGGTATGGATGTCGTTCGCTCGGGCATTCAGGCACTCGGCGGGACGATCGCCATCAGTTCGGCCCCCGGTACCGGCTCAACCATCCGTATCGAACTGCCGCTCACCCTTGCGATCATTCCGGCCCTTATCGTTTCGGTGGAATCGACCTGTTTCGCGATTCCACAGGTGAACATCATCGAGGTGGTATGGTTGCACGGAAGCGATGTGTACCAGGCAATTAAACATGTTGACGAAAGAGAGGTCTACTGGCTCCGCGGTACACTGCTGCCGCTGATGCGACTTTCGAAAGTCCTGGATATTTCCCTCAGCTACAACAACCCTGCAAACGGCGAACGTCTTCCCGACCGCAGAGCACAGCGCCCCGACCGCCGTCAGGACTGCAACGGAACGGTTGCCGCCGATGAGCGTCGCCGCAATTCCGCCGAACGGCGGACCGATCTTGCGAACAGCCTCTCGATTGTCGTGCTGCGGTTCAGCGGAGAACGGTTCGGTCTGGTCGTCGATGCCATAGTCGATACCGAAGAAATTGTGGTGAAATCCCTGCACGACCAGCTCAAGGATTGCAGTGCGTATGCCGGAGCTGCGGTACTCGGAAACGGCAGAGTTGCCATGATTCTCGATATCATGGGGCTCGCGACTCTTGGAAAACTGCAAATCGGAAGCACCGAAGGGGGCACACCGGCGGCAAAACGCTCCTTTGATGATCATCAGACCGTTCTGCAATTCAATATCGGGGGGCCTGAGCGGTTCGTCATACCGCTCTGCCTGATAACTCGAGTACAGGAAGTACAACCGGATCAGATTAAACATGCACATAACCGGGAATATCTCACCTATCGTGAAGAGCTTATTCCTCTTATCAGAATCGAGCAGGCGGTACCGGAATTTTCCTCCGATTACACCACAGAAGGCCTTTCCATCATTATCCCCAAATCGCAGAAACCGTTCGGCGTCGTGGTCGCCAGAATTATAGACACCATCGAAGTACCCACGAATCTGGATACCGGCACGATTCATGCTCCTTGTATCATCGGTTCACAACTGTTACAGGGAGAACCAACGCTCTATATCGATCTGCTGCAGATAATGGAAAAAATCGATCCTGTCTGGGTGGAGGACACCGGTGCTCCCGTCGCTTTCGACCAGAAACGCTTTCTGGTAATTGACGATTCGGCTTTTTACCGGAATCTTCTCGGTTCGTTTCTGCGTGGTTCCGGGGCGACCGTAACCACCGCCGACAACGGCGATATAGCGCTCAAGATACTGACGGAAGAAACCTTCGACGCGGTAATCTCGGACATTGAGATGCCGGTTATGAACGGCTTCGATTTTATCAGGGCGGTTCGCGAACGGAATCTTGCACCGGGAGTACCCATGCTTGCGGTATCGACCGGCGAGGAACAACACCTTAAACCCCGGGCTCTTGACAGGGGATTCGACGACTTCAAGCCCAAGAGCAACCTTGAAGAACTTCTGGAGGCAGTCAATAAACTCATCCGTACCGGAATGACGCAACCGCTTTCGGATCGGTCCGGAGGGGCGGTATAATATGCGTATCCGTATTTCACGGCGATCGTTGACAGGTCCGCGGGAGGGTTCCCGGCCTGGTAACGATCACAAAATTATCAGTACGGTACCGTTCAAATCATCAGGGTCGCTGTCGGAATCGGGATCGACCATTAGAACAGTGCCTTTTTCGATACCGATTCCGATACCGACGCCGAACAGATTCAACAGAGCTTTCTCTTACGAAACCGTTACTACCTGCGGGAGAACCCGGCAGCATGAATAACCCACACGACAGCGGACTCCGTCAATTCGTCTCCTTCCATATCGAAGGGGACCTCTACGGCTTCGATATCCGTATAGTCAAAGAGGTATATCCGCAGACCGACATTATGGGAGTACCGCTGGCAGACCCTAAAATCAGGGGGTTGATCAATATCCGGGGGCAGATCGTGCTGGTGATCGACATCGCTGTTCTTTTCGGACGATCAACGAGGCCGATTACTCCCGATTCACAGCTGGTAATCATTAAAACCCGCCAGGAACTGGAGCTGATGCACGGCATGGTTGATCAGGTGCCCGACGGAGCCTGGAGCGATAAACCGGTCGCATTTCTTGTCGACAGTATCGGTGATGTGCTGACGGTCGAAGGCACCCGCATCGACCGGGTACCACCACATCTGTCCGAAAAAAAGGCGGTGTATCTCGAAGGAGTGTGCCGCATTGACGATGAACTGCTGATCATTCTGGCTGCGCAACAACTGATGTAACGATAGAGAACCGATGAGACATGTTACCGGTGGAGGCTCACCGGATACAGGTCTCCCATGGATACACGAAAGAAAGGAGCTTCATATATGGAACTCATGCGATTCAAGGGAATTCCCTACGCAACAGCCGGGGTCGTGATAACCGTTATCACGGCAGGAATACCAGCCATCCTGCTCACCTTCAATGTATTTCTCGGGCCGTTTTCCGCTACTATGAACGGCATTCTGGTACTGGTAGGGATCGTTGCCGTCGCCACCGGAACCTGGTATGCCGGACAATTCGGCCGGAGCGCTCTAGGAGCGATTGAAACTCTCAATAGTCGGAGCAAAGAGGAAATCTCGCGGATTCAGGCTGCTGAAACCGAAAGAAATACCGCCAGTACCCGGCAACTCGATACCATTCGTAATAATATTCAATCGACCGTGACCCGTATCAGCGAGGCGGACACCCTGCAACTCGAACTCTGTGTCAATCTCACCTCCCAGATTCAGGAGAGTACGAATGAAGCGGGTAATGCCAGCGGCATTATCACTGAACTGGATAAAAACGCTTCGGCGCTCGCCACTACCTCACAGGAGCTCTCCTCAAATATCTCGGTCGTGGCTACCGCCGCCGAAGAAATCTCGGCAAACATCAACAATGTGGCTACCACCGCCGAACAAATCAGCACCAACATGACGACGGTCGCCGCCACCACGCAGGAGATGTCGTCGAACCTCGATTCCATCGATAATACACTCAAGGAAATCAGCGGATCGATCTCCGGAGTATCACAAAATGCCCACGAAGGTGCGAAGGTCGCCAACACGGCAGCCACCGAGGCCGCCCAGACCAGTAAAATCATGACCATTCTCGGTAAGAGCGCCGAAGAAATCGGAAAAGTTACCAACGTGATCCAGGTTATTGCCCAGCAGACCAATCTGCTTGCGCTTAATGCCGCTATCGAAGCGGCCAGCGCCGGAGAAGCAGGGAAAGGTTTCGCCGTTGTGGCCAATGAGGTGAAAGAACTTGCCAAGCAGACCAAGGCGGCGACCGAAGATATCGCGATTAAAATTCAAAGTATGCAGGAAAACACCGGCCAGGCGGTTGAGGCGATTGAGCGTATTACCGGGGTGGTCAACCGTATCGATGAACTCCAGACCCGCATTTCGACCATGGTTGATCAGCAGAGCCGCAGCACGCAGGAAATCAGTCGCAACGTGAGCCAGACCGCGACCGGGATTACCGATGTATCCCGTCGTATCACCGAATCCGCGGTAGGCGCCAATACGGTTTCGCGTGGTATCAGTGAAATCGCCACCGGTGCGAACGAGGTGGCACGTAATGTCGCCGAAGCGGCTACGGGGATCAACGATCTCAATGAACGTATCGCTGAAAATTCCATCATGTTCAAAGAGGCCAACCGGTACATGACCAGGGCCAGTGATGCGAACACCGCCAGCTCGGAAAAGATGAACCAGCTCATGATTGCTGTCGATCAGGTATGTGACGCAGTTACCGACCTTGAGAAGGTCACCAGCACGACCTTTTCTGCCGACTGATCATTCATGAATACAACGGTAAAAATCCGTCTTCTGGTGATCGAAACCGACCTTGCCCGGCGGGAAGTTTTCCGGATCTGCTGTCAGAACCTCCCGGATATTTCAATTGAAAGTATCGTTCCAAACGGTGCACTTGCCCTGGAGAAAATATCGCGACATCCTGCCGACGTCATCCTTCTCGATTATGCCATAACCGATATATCGCTCATCGAATTTACCAGGAAGGCAGTGGCGATTCACCCCGACATCGGCATTCTCCTGACGGTACCCGAAAATGATCCGGATGCTGCGACAAAAGCCGTCGAGGTGCTTGCTGCCGGTTGTTTCGATTTCGTGTTTAAACCACCCGCGAACACTGCCGATGGATACGACATCCTTCAGCGACGTCTTCTGCCTAAAATACGCTATTTTTCAATCAGGCGCTATTCACGTCGCGCACAGCAGGCTCCTTCTCCAATACCGCAACCGACACCGGATGAATCCATACAGGGTGCGAACAGCAGACTCGTCCGCCAGACTGCCGGCACACCGCTGAGTAACGGATCTCCGGAGATCATCCTGATCGGTGTTTCAACCGGCGGCCCCGAAGCTCTTCTGCAGATACTGCCGCAATTCCCCGCAGATTTTTCTCTCCCGGTGGCGATCGTGCTGCACATGCCGAAACTTTTCACGCGACCGATGGCGGAAACGCTCTCCCGGGCTTCACGGATCAACGTTTCCGAAGCTTTTGACAACCAGGAACTGCAGCCCGGGAACGCCTATCTGGCACCGGGAGGCAGCCACCTCGAGATCCGCCGTGAAACCCGAAACCGCCTTTTTACCCGTCTTTCCGACACCCTTCCGGTGAACGGATGCCGCCCCTCCGTCGACGTGCTTTTCAGCAGCGCGGCTGAGGTGGTGAAAGATCAGGCCATCGCGGCAATTCTCACCGGTATGGGAAATGACGGAACCAAAGGAGCAGCTCGATTGAAAGAGCAGGGTGCATATATCATCGCACAGGATGAAGCCTCCTCGATTGTATGGGGAATGCCCGGATCCGTTGTCCGTAACGGAACCGCCGACCAGGTACTGCCTCTCGATATGATCATACCGTATATCGTCAGGAGAATCGGGACGCGATGAAGGAAATCTCCACCATCGAGTTCGAATTGCTTAAAAAGCTGCTCTTCAGGATATCGGGAATTGACATTCAGGAAAACAAACGATACCTGTTCACCACACGTCTCGGAGAATACCTTGAAGAGAAAGGATACAGCGGGTTTTCGGAGTTTTACAACCGTTTGACATCAGGTAAAGAACCGGAGTTGCAGCGCGAGTTCGTGCAGGCGATGACGACCCATGAGAGCAGTTTTTTCAGGGATTCCCGTCCCTTCACGTTGTTGACGAAGCATCTGCTGCCGGAGATAGCCGACAGCAGCCGGGAGAATGCCCGGCTGCTCCGACCGCATCTGAGAATTCTGTCGGCCGGATGCAGCCTGGGTCAGGAGACGTATACCATCGCCATGTGTGTCAGAAGCTGGCTGGACACACAACAGGATTTCACCGAAAAAGACATTACCGTACTCGGTATTGATATTTCACGACGGGTGCTTGAACGAGCCCGCCGGGGAACCTACACGCGCAATGAAATCGGTATGGCGGTTCCCGTTGCCATCTTCGACAAGCTCTTCAACAAAGAGTCTGATGGAACCTTCACCGTCGTCGAACCGGTTCGTACCATGGTCAGATTCCAGGAGCATAATCTGGTGGAACCTATCACCGCACTCGGTAAATTCGATATCCTTTTCTGCCGCAATGTCATTATTTACTTTCCTGTTGATCTTCAGAAAAAAATTCTTGACCATTTCCACCGGCAGCTCAACCGGTATGGTGCGCTGATCATGGGGGCATCCGAAACCACCTACAACCTCTGTGATTCCTTCGAGGTAGTATCTCTTGGAAATACTGCATATTTCAAGCCTGTATCGACATGACAACCGGCACCCGGCAGGCGGAAATGAATATCACCTCTTCCACAAAAGTACTATGAACACAACGCAAAACCGTTTCCGATTTTACCGGCGCCGACTCCTCGCCCTCCTCGGCTGCCCGGCACTGCCCGAACCGGTTCAGGCCGATATCGAGCCCACCGTCAGATGCAATCTCCGTTGTCCATCCTGTCAACACAGCCGCTGGAGCAGAAACGTTCCGGACATGCCGCTCACTCTCTTCCGCCACGTTCTCGACTCCTTCCCGGACCTCAGGAACATTAAACTCCAGGGTATGGGCGAACCGCTTCTCAACAGGCACTGTATCGCCATGATAACCGAAGCGGCCGGTCGGAACATCGCGGTAAAAATCTATACCAACGGAACACAGTTCTCTCCGGAAAATATTGAAGCATTAGTCGGATCAGGTGTACAGGAGGTATTCGTTTCATGCGATCACCATCATCCTGAAACACTCCGGAAAATGCGCCCGGGATTGGATTTTACCGACTACATGCGCGGAGTGAGTGCATTTACCCGACAGGCGGCCGGTTCCAGAATTTCCGTGGCGGCATGGGCACTGGCAAGCAGGGAACTTCTCGATGATTTCGATACATTCCGTCAATTCGTACAGTATCTCGGGTTATCCCGTCTCTACGTGCAATGTGCTATCACCAGTTGGGGTGCAAATCAGACGGTCGAGAATTTTCCCTCGCTTGAAGAGAAAAATTCCGTTAAAAACGGTATCGAAACAACGTTTCTCCACACCAACCTCTTTTCACGGGAAACCCCCTGCCCCTGGCCGTTTTACCATACCTATATTTCCGCCGAAGGAAAAGTGCTCCCCTGCTGTATTCTCTCCGATCCTGCCCGCCGCCCACTGGGCGACCTCACCCGCATCCCCTTCCATCGAATCTGGAATTCACGCCGATATTTTGACTTCCGCAAAGCGATTTCCTCGGGAAACATCTGGGAAGAGTGCAGAAACTGTTACCGGAAGCGGATGCCCTCCTGAAATGGAAAGCAGAAAATCGATGAATGGGACAGCAACACTACGGACCCGGTTGAGCCGCTGCCGTGATTAAACAGATTCGAAATGCAATAATTTTTCCGTTAAACCGTCTTCTCTACCATCCTTCAGGATGAAATCCCCAGACACCCGGGAGCAACACAATAATGATCGCCGTACGAACCGAAAAGCTGACCAAACGTTTCAAAAAGCTCACCGCAGTCAATGCAGTATCATTCGAAGTGAACAAGGGAGAAATATTCGGATTTTTAGGACCGAACGGTGCCGGTAAAACCACCACCATCAATATGCTCTCAACACTTATTGCCCCCACCTCCGGTCATGCTGAACTGGAAGGCTACGATATCGTTAAAAACCGTAACGGTGTCCGGCGCTCTATCGGTGTCGTTTTTCAGGAACCGGCGCTCGACAGTCGCCTTACCGGCCGGGAAAATCTCGAATTTCATGCGCACATGTATGGAATGAGATCCGGAGAGCGAAAGTCGCGCATTGCCGAAGTACTTGCTCTGGTTGAACTTGAAGATAAAGCCTCACTGATGGTGAATACCTTTTCCGGTGGTATGAAACGCCGGCTGGAAATCGCACGCGGACTCATGCACCGTCCCGCCATACTTTTTCTCGATGAACCGACACTCGGCCTCGACACGCAGACACGGCGCCATATATGGGACTACGTGAAAAAGCTCAACAGCGAAACCGGTATCACCATCCTGCTTACCACGCATTACATGGAAGAGGCCGATGCACTCTCGAACCGGATTCTGATTCTCGACCACGGGAGAATCGTCGCACTCGATACTCCCGCGCAGCTTAAAAACGTTCTGGGTGGTGATGTGATCGAACTTTCCGCAACCGGCGATACCACCTCGTTTGCCGCAAAACTGCAGCAGGAACCGTGGATTCAGTCCGCTGCGGTGCAGGAAGAACTGGTGCGGCTTACTCTGGAGAAAGCTGAAACAAAAGTGGCGGCAGTGGTGGAGGCTGCGGTCGCGGGGGGCCTCACGTTATTATCGGTCAACATTCGCAAACCGAGTCTCGACGATGTGTTTATTCACTATACCGGGAAAACGATCCGCGAAGAAAACGGCGACAAACCGGCGTCTCGCGGAAAACGGGGTGGTCATCACGACCACGGATAAGTAATGTAAAAAGGAGTACTATGGTACGTGTCGCCGGAATTCTCTGGCTGCGGGACATGAAGCGGCTCATCCGCTCTCCGTCGCGCATAATAGGCAGCATCACCTTGCCGCTGTTGACGCTCATTGCGCTCGGCGCCGGATTCGGCCGTATGCCCATTCCCGGACTGCAATCACCCGATTATCTTTCATTTCTTGTTCCCGGCATGATCGGCATGACGATCCTCTTCGGCGGGACCTTTTCGGGGATGTCGGTACTCTGGGACCGGCAGTACGGCTTTCTCAAGGAGATCATGGTGGCGCCGGTACCGCGCGTGGTGATCGTGATCGGCCGGATCGCCAGCGGCAGCACCACCGGCATCATCCAGGCGACCGTAATCGCTCTTGCTGCCACGCTGTTCGGTTTCGTGCTCCCTTCACCGATGCGATTCGCTCTGGCGCTCGTTTTCATGGTACTTACTTCGGTAATCTTTACCGGCCTCGGACTCGTCTTCGCTTCACGCATGAAAGACGAACAGGGATTCGGCCTCATCATGAATTTTCTCATAATGCCCTTTCTGTTCCTGTCGGGAGCATTCGCCCCGATTGGCAATCTCCCTCCCCCAATCAGAATGCTCTCCCGCATCGATCCCCTCACCTACGGCGTCGAAGGGCTTCGCGCGGCACTGCTCGGGACAGCATCTGTTCCATTGCCGGTTTCGCTGGCGGTATGTACGGGAGGCGCCGTGGTGCTTATCGCACTTGGAGCATGGTTTTTTGAGACGAGTGAGGCTGTTTAGGAGAGAAAAAAAAGGCGGCACCCAGATTTGAACTGGGGAGTAAAGGTTTTGCAGACCTCTGCCTTACCACTTGGCTATGCCGCCGGAAAAAAAGGGCTCCCCGCAAGGAGAAGCCCAAAATTTGGAGCGAGAGACGAGACTTGAACTCGCGACAGCCACCTTGGCAAGGTGGAGCTCTACCACTGAGCTACTCTCGCATACAGGAAATAAAAAATAAACAATTCAAATTTTGGAGTCAATACTTATTATTGATTGTACTACTACAATATCGCTGAAAACATTCCGGGACCGTTTTCTGAAAACTTCCTGATCATTTCGGATTGAAGTTCTGAGCGGTCATCATCATGACGGCAATGAAGGTCATCATTCCGACAGCAAGCCGGATCTGTTGTTTGTAGTTATATTCCCTTTTTCTGAGTTTGATTTTCTTCACGGAAGAAGTCGTTGCAATATCTTTTTTTTCAGTAACTTGAACTTTTTTTTCATCGATTGTATCGGTCGAAGTTTTACTCATTTCCGCCGATTGCACCCTATCCGATGCATTTTCCGTCGCAAGATCACCGGCAGTGGAAGTACTGTCCGGTGAAATGTCGGAAATACCGATCTCAACCTGAACCGTCGTATCTGTTAAAACCGTATCAAAAGCAACGTTTGCCGAATCTTTTTCAATCTCTGCACCAGCAAGCGGTACACTAAGAAACAGTGCGAGCAACATGATGCATTTCATGGTATCAGCCGGTTAATTTCGATAACAATGCATTGATTTCTTTAGGATTACCGCTTCCCTTCGTTGCCCGCATTGCCTGCCCTACAAAGAAGCCGGTCAGTTTCTTGTCTCCTGCTTTAAAACGTTCCACTTCAACAGGATGTGCATCCAGAACCGACTGCACGATTTTTTCGAGTTCACCGGTATCGGAAATCTGCTGCATCCCTTCGTCGATAATGATGAAATCGGGTTCCTGGTCACGCTCTTGAATGAGATCGAGCACTTTCTTCGCGCTTTTCATATTTATGGTACCTGCCTCCACCTGTTTGAGAAGGGCAGCCAGCCTCTGCGGAGTGATATGCAACGACTCAAGATCGATCTTACGGTCATTCATCAACCTGAGCAGATCGACCATAATCCAGTTCGCCACTTGGCGGGCATCGTTGTAGTGTTCAAGGGTCATCTCAAAATAGTCGGCTATTTTTTTGTCCGCTGTCAGAACTTCAGCTGCATTTTCCTGCAGTCCGAGCGCTTCGATGAAGCGAACCCGCCGGTTTTCAGGCAGTTCAGGAAGGGTATCGCGCAGAGTGGCGATTTCCTCTGCGGTAACAACGAGCGGCAATAGATCAGGTTCCGGAAAATAACGGTAATCATGTGCATCCTCTTTGGTACGCATCGGTACGGAACGGTTGGCCGCCGGATCCCACAGAAAGGTCTGCTGAATGATAGTTCCCCCGCTACGCAGGACTTCCTCCTGCCGCCTGGCCTCGTATTCCAGCGCCTTTTCGACCCCTCTAAAGCTGTTCATGTTTTTAATCTCGGTTTTCGTACCGAGCTTCGTGGCGCCTTTCGGCCGCAACGATATGTTGGCATCACACCTGAGGCTGCCCTCTTCCATGTTGCAGTCGCAAATCTCGAGATATTCGAGGATCGCCTTGATGCCGGTAAGGTACGCATACGCCTCGGCCGCGCTGCGGATCTCCGGTTCACTGACGATTTCAATCAGCGGTGTGCCGCAACGGTTGACATCGAAGAGCGACTCCGGAGCCCGGTCGTGAATCAGTTTTCCGGCGTCCTCCTCCATGTGAATTCTGGTGACCCCGATGGTCTTTTTTACACCGTCCACCACGATCGGCAACCGCCCGTTGCTGCAGAGCGGCTGATCGTACTGAGAAATCTGATACCCCTTGGGCAGGTCGGGATAGAAGTAGTTCTTTCGGGCAAAGATCGATTTTCCGGCTATGGTACAGCCAATGGCGCACCCCATACGGATCGCCATGCTCACCGCCCGGTGATTGAGCACCGGCATCGATCCCGGCAGCCCGAGGCAGACCGGACACCCGTTACTGTTCGCGCGGTCACCAAAGCGGGCCCTGCACCCGCAGAACAGTTTCGTGTTGGTCAACAACTGGGCATGAATCTCAAGCCCGATGACAATTTCATACTCCACCCGATCACTCCTGTACTGTGAATAGTAACTTTACGTACCAACGGTTCCCCAGGCTATTTTGTCACCGCTTTGAAGGCGATCCCGGCCGATTTCAGCGAATCATTGCCGAATGCTTCTGCGGTTTCTTTACTCTTGAATGTCCCCACCCGCACCCGGTAGAACACCTGATCACCCAGGGTCACCGGTACAACCGTCACATCGTCGAACGACACCTCCAGCTTCTTCTGCAGCCCGGTCGCATTGTCAATCGCTCCGAACGCTCCCACCTGCAGGGTATAGACTCCCGCATTCTCCACGTTATCCGCGACGGATTTCGCCGATTTCGGATTCTCCTTCTTTATACCGGAATGAAGATCGGCAAGGGTAAGCAGATCCCGCTCCAGGAGGTGTTCTTCAAAGGGTTTGAGTTTCTTTTCGAGTGATGCTGCGGTTTTTGTTTTACCCAGGCGTACCGCGCATTCCAGTTTCGCTGCCGCCGCGGCGACCGTCCACGCCCGGGAGGTATCCGGCGGGCCGCATGTTTCCAGCTTCACAAACGCCGAATCGTAGAGGCTCTCCTCCATGTCAATAAGCGCGAGATGGTACCAGGCTTCGAGTGCAAGATCGGAGCCGTGCTCCAGGGTAATGGTCTGCCAGAGCGACCGTGCGGTGGCCACATCGTGCAGCGCGGCCGAGGCAAGCGCCCAGCAGTGCCGGTACTGCGCTTCGGAGCGCAGCGATGAAGCGAGACGGTATTTTTCGGCCGCGGTTTTAAAGGCGCTGTGGACAAAAGAATAATCGCCGAGTTCCTTGTACGATGCGGCACGAAGTGAATCCGGTACGGTCGTGTCATTCGCGCATCGCGTAAAAATCGCTACCGCGACCGAGCAGGGAGCCACTCGTGCATATGCAAAGGCGATTCCGCTGTTGGTGGGATGGGCTTTAAAAGCGGAAGCAAGTTTCGCGGCAGCCTCGGTATACCGCCCCTTTGAGAAAAGATCACATCCGACGGTATAATCGGTATCCGGCAAAGCCTGCACCGTAGATACGTAAAACAACGGCAGCAGACTGATACAAACGGCAATCAGTGGTACTGCTCTGGTCATGACCGTTCCTCCGGCTCTTCAACTTCGTTGATTTCTTCCGGTATATCGTCGTCATCATCGTCATCGGTATCGGATTCGAGTATCGCGGAACCGTACACCGGCTCCTTCTGAACCGTCAGCTGCTGCTGTACCTGTTCGCTGTGCTCCAGTGACCGCTGGGCCGCGGCAAGTTTCGCTTCCAGTTCATGAAGTTCTCTCGTCCGCTGATGCACCTTGTGCTGCAGGACGATATAATAGTAAAATGCCGCGAAAAGGCCTAACAGCAAGCCGATCCCGAATGCCCCGGCGACGTATGCGTAAATTGGAATCGCCGGTGTCCAATAAGCGAGAAGACGAGCCTTTACAGGAACCTTGAAGGGCTCCTGAATAAAAGTGAAGATCAGAATCCATGCAACCAGAAATGCAATTGAAAAACTGATTATCCATTTGAATATTTTCATAAAGCGGTCCTTTCGCAGATGAGGGTCATACCGGAAACACGGACAACCGTTGCCTTTAAAATCATTCCTGACTCCGCACCATCGCAAGCGATGAGCGCCCTTTTACAGCCGTTGTCACGTGCCATCCAGTCACGTCTGCGTTTCTCTTGACGCGCTCCGAGCATGAGTTCAACCTGCTCACCCGCCATGCCTGCATAAATCTCTTTTGTAATGTCGGTCTGCAGATCGATGAGTGTTCTCAGCCTGGCCAGCTTCTCCTCCTGCGGCACCGAATCGGGAAATCCGGCGGCTGCGGTTCCCTCCCGGACACTGTAGGCGAACATGAAAGCGGTCGTGTAGCGAATCTCGCGTACCAATGCAAGGGTTTCCTCAAACTCCTCATGAGTTTCCGAAGGAAAACCAACGAGAATATCGGTCGTGATATCGGCATTAGGCATATACTGTCTGATCATCGCGATTCTCTCCCGGTACTGCGCGGCGGTATACCGGCGATTCATCAACCCGAGCACCCGGTCCGATCCTGCCTGCACCGGCAGATGCACATGACGGCAGCACTTCGGTTCCTCTGCCATCGTACGGATGAGTTTTTCACTGCAATCCTTCGGATGCGACGTCGTGAACCTGATTCGCTGCAATCCGTTGATATCGGCAACTTTATTGATTAAATCCGGAAAATCCACCCCGTTATCGCAATACGAATTGACGTTCTGGCCGAGGAGGGTAATTTCCCGAATGCCCGTTTCCACTTTCTTCCGGATGGTATCGATGAGAATGGAAGCCGGAATGGAACTCTCATGTCCACGAACATACGGGACGATACAATAGGCACAGTAATTATCACACCCGCGCATGACCGAAACAAAGTCACTCGCCTCATGTATTTTCTTAACTGATAGCGATTCAATGGTTTGATTCGGTAAAAGTGAATCGATAATAGTATCGATCTGATCGATCGATCGGGCACCGATCACCGCCGTAACCCCGGGAATTTTCTTTTTAAGGACTTCCCCCAGCCGTTCCGCCATACAACCGATTACCCAGAGATGCGCCTCCTTCTTTTTAAGGCGGGCATACTCACCAATCCGCACCTGTGCCCGCTGTTCGGCATGTTCACGCACACTGCAGGTATTGACGACAATAATATCGGCAAAGGCAGGATCTTCGGTCGGTTGATATCCTCGTGCACCAAGTCGATCGCACAACTCATTGGAATCGGCGACATTCATCTGGCACCCGAAGGTTTGAAAATAAACGTAAGGCATTGTCAATAAATCTTTTAATCAATGTGTTTGTGATCATGCTTTTTTCATGATTCACTATCGTTGCATATAAAATACTACATGCGGATCGGTGTACTGAGGAGTATACTTGGAAAAGAAATGCCCGGTGTCAGGCAACCGGGAGTCTGTTTCTGCAGGAGCTGCAGACCGATCCATCCCAGGAAGCAGCTGAACTGAAAAACCGCAGGTTATGCGAATTCCGCTACTGCGACCGGCTTTTTTTTCGCGAAATTTTTCCGGTGCATTTTGATTCGTTCTATTTCATGGAGAGTATCCGCTTCCAGATAGCTTTCCCCGCAGTGTGGACACACTATTACCGGTACGTTTTCAATCACCAGCAGATTATTTCCACTTCCATAACTCCTTGACATATGCTTTTTCATGGCTCCTTTTTTGCCGCAAATATCACACAACATACCCCTATCTCCTTCTCAGTCCCTGAACACCGTAATAATCACCAGTTTATCGGTAATGCTTATCTTTCCCACTACAACAAGAAATTCTCTTCCAGATGAATAACATTTACCTTTCACCACATATTTCCATTCACCGGTATTTCTATCCTTCAGTTTTTCGGTTATTTCTCCGGTCAGGATACAATTCTCCACGTCAAAAATTGAAAGCCGGTCATTTTCCATCTCTTCTGCTGCATAAATCGTCAGAACAAAGTCACGCATTCTCACTTTATCACGCATTTTTTGGATAGTACTAGTATACAACTGCTACCCCGTAAATTTGACTGATTTCTTTTTCAACTGAGTGGGGCGGGATTCCGCATGACCTAAAATAACATTTCGAGCCATTCGGGCCTAATTAAATGAATACCCTACAAAAATAACAGGAAAAAACAGGCTCCGGGAAAAGAGCCTGCAGAAAGCGGAGTATCATTTGCACGAAATACAGACGGAACCGTCACCGCCGGTCGAAGTCAGTTGCGGTAACACTCCGGTAACCTTGGAAACAAGCAGCCCGAATCCATTCAGAATCTGCTGTTCCTGAAACTGACAATGACCATAGCTGTTCACCGGAATGCCGGTATACAACCTGCTTTTCCGTGCCAGGAATATTTTCGTCCGATAAAGTAACTGCTGGATGATCGGAACAAGATTATCACCGGTTCCATGCATCGACACCAGCGGTATCTGCAGTCTGCCGGTGGTGCCGAAAAGCCGTTGAGCCGCTAGCAAAGCGACCGGATCAGCACTAAAACGTTGCACTCCGGCATTAAGCGCACGGTCGTTATCCGAACCGGAGTACCGGACATACCGGTTACCGTACGGATACCCGCCCAACCGTAATCTCACATCCTCCGTAGCGAAAATCTGCATGAAAAGCACTTCGATAATGGCATTCGCTACCGATGCCGGATCTGATGCATTGACCGGTAATTTGGTCACCGCCAGCAATTGTCGTATTTTTCCAGTGTTGGCCGGATTGGAAAGCTCCGCCTGAACATTCGGCATATAGACGCTTTCCCATTGCAGCATCGTTGCAAGATCCACCGTGATCGCATCACCTGGCAGCACTCCCGGAAAAAAGTAGTCGAATATCACCCGAAAATTGGCGATATATCCCGATTCAACCGTGTAATTACCATAAACCCCGCATAAAGCAAGTACACCATCAAAGGTTTCAGGATGCCGCTCCGCCGCCTGCGCAGCAACGAGCCCCCCCATCGATGCTCCTATAAGAAACACTTTCTGTGTCTGCGGATATTCAGCCTTGAACTCCTCAACCAGTGAAACAATATCTGCAAGTGCCTCCGGTATGCACATACCGTTTTCAGGATAACTCGTCGTTGCAAAAGCGAATCCTGACGACATTGCCAGTTCACCGAACTGCGCTGCCTCCGAAGGAATTGCCAATGGAACAATCGCCGGTACAAACCCGTGAGCATAAACGACCACGCTTCCGTTCCACCTCGCGGGTAGCTGCCCGATCATATGAATTGGTGCTGTAACTTGTGCTACTACAGCAGGTTGTCGCTCTTCGACCCCGATCGGATTTTCTGAACATCCGAAGAGCCCGAGTATAATTACAATGCCTCCGAATACGGCAGGAAGAATACACCGTTTACCGGAACGGCTAGAAAGAGAAGAACCCATACGGCCTCCTTTGAAATGATGATGGGTAGCACCCGCTCACAAACGTTTCAGTGTGAGCGGAACAGGTATTCGATGTCGTTACAGGAAGGTACTACAATCAGTGGAAACTACTGAAAACAAAATAGTTGTAAGAACTGTTCATCGGCAAGAGAAAAATACATGCTCCATACTGCTGCGATTGTGGTAAACAGGCTGTTTAATCTTCTTTACCCTATGCCCGGAACCCGAGCCGTACTCCCATTTCAATAGTCATATACCCCTGCGGTATAGCCCGAATCTTCATCTCGTGGTCCCAGTAATAATCGGTTGCATTATACCGGTCGGTCAGATTGAAGATATTGAAATAGGCATCATATCGCGTCAGAAACCGGTGGTCAATAAAGCGGGACCGGTATTGAATGCTCAAATCGAGCCGTAAATAGTCGGGCGCACGAATATATCCGTATTTCTCAACGTCATAAAACAACATGCCCTTGGCAGTAATGCCTTTCAGGTAGAAATGCATCTGTGCATCCTCACCGAAATGCAGGTGAACGGTTCCTCTTCCGGTCCAGGGGATATCCCATTCATAGGGTGCCTTCACTTCCCCGCTCACCCGGTATGCCTTCGCGACATTCACCGCACCGTTTACCGACAGCCAGTCCGTCGGATGCAGTTCTCCGTCGATATCCGCACCTGCGGCTAAGAGTCCGGTTGAAGCGTCGGGGATCCATACCTGGACAACCGGATCAAATTCCGGTTCATTCTTTTTTTTTCGGAAGTACGGTTGAATTCCAAATCGTACCAGCGGAGGGAACGAAACATTGACCGGAGCGGAAAAAAGATAACTGCTGCAGTGCGTCCTCCGGAAGAGGCTGTCAGGCAATCCCCTGATATCCGGTCGGGAGGTCACTCTCCCTCCATTCAAACCGGCGTCAATATGATTACCCTGCCACAGCAGGGATAACCCGGCATCACCGATTGCATCCGGTGTTGTATTGTAAAGGATTCCCGTACCAAGCAGATCTAGCGCAACCGTAAATTCCCCTAGCGTTTTTTTCACGGTACCGTGCGCCTGCAGGATCATTTCTCTCCCGCTACAGGCATATTCGGTGGTCAGTTCGTTGTCGTGCCAGAAATACTGCATCGCTCCGATATGGTTATTGTAAGTCGAATCGGTCAACGTTTGGGTATTCTTCTGGAGAGAGCCCTCCCAGTCGAGCATTTCGGTCGAGACATCAACGTTCACATTGAAATAGCCGCATTCAAGCGTATCGAAAGCAGCGCTGAACGAACCGTTGGTGTAAGATGAATAAACCAGAAACCGTTCGCCGCCGAACCGCTTTCCTGATGCAAAGTACTGTCGTGATCCACCGACTGAAAGCTGAGGAAAACCCTTCTCATCCGCATCCATGGTCAATGCAGCCATCCCCCACGGATACGTTTCTTTCCCGGAGGTCTTGAGGTACGTGTCCCATGCCAGCCAGGAAAATGATTGTAGATGTACCTTACCGATTTTTCCCGCACCCGTCAGTGTTACATTTCCATAACCAACGGGACTTCCGAACTCATTCTCCTCGAATTTACGTCTGGCATTGAAAAAAAGAAGCATCGTATTTTCGGCGCGGGTAAATCCCAATTGCAGGCAATCATCAGATTTCTTCTTCGGCAGTGAAAGCAGAAAATCCTGTCCGATGGTATTGAAATCCACCGACAATTCCGGCCGTTTGATCAGCTCCCGGTTGGCCGGCCGGTATATTCCCGGTTGCGCATCGATCCGGAACCCGCTCGCATCGATCTGCCGACCCGCTATCCGGTCAATCGTCAGATTGATTTCACTGAGCGCCGAAATCATCATGCCATCGATATCGGCATAGGAATGTCCGCCGAAATGAAACGGTGCGAGCATCGGCACTCCGCATATATAATATCTGTTGTCAAACGGACTCCCCGCACGCACCATCATCCGCGAACGGGATTCCGGTACCGCACGGATAGTCACCTGCGTCTGCAGAACATCGCTCAGGTAGTGTGTCAGTCCGGTAGCGAGCTGCTCTTCTTCGATATCCACCCGTCCCTGCCGAAGCGGCGAACCGTATACGATTATCTCGATTGTTGAATCTTTCTCGATCGGTTCGAGCCTGCAGGTCACTTTTTTTGAAGTTCCCGGTATGACACTGACCCCCGCATGCGCCACTTCGAAACCAGCAGCGATTATCGCCATGCGGACCGGACAAGCCGGCAGCAGACGGAACGAGAATCTCCCGAGCGAATCGGTAACCGTCGTCAGCATTCCCGAACGTGCCGATTGTCCCGGTACTTCACCGATCAGATCGAGATAGGTTCCCACAGGCACCGTCAATCCGGTATCCGCGAGCGTATCGCTCAATTCGAGATTTACCTGTGCATTCTGTACCGGAAGTGCTGTTTGAGCGTCAAAAGCGGTTCCGTACACCGTCGGCGGTATCGCTTTACAGCCACGGGCCACTTCCCGCGGATCGAATGAAAAACGCATCGATACCGTTGAAGAAACCGCGGAACCCTGCTCGTAGGTTGGAGAAAACCGTGATGCATGCATCGAAGCGACTACCAGTGAATCGAGCGCCGGATCGATCCCCCTGCGCACCGTGCAATGTTCAACCGCACCCGTCTGATCGAGATCCACCTCCACCAGTACCGTTCCCTCGATACCCCGTTTGAGCAGCCGCTCTATCGGCAGTTCTACTGTTCCTTCCGTAACGAGCCGGGGTTCCGCGGAAAACCCGACCGCCGAGCCGCCGGACCGTACCGATTCATTATTTCCGGCAATGGAGACGGTACCGGCCAGCAGTACCACCGGTCCGGCATATCGACAAAACGATACTATCCGGTAAAAACGTGTGAAACTCATGACGGGTCCTCAGGGGTTCAGGCGGAAACCAGGGAGATCCGGACAGAAAAATACCTGCCCTTCAAGGGTGATACCATTACTACGCTCCGGAAACCATCAAATGATATCTTTTTTCAAACTTTGTTCAGCAAAATGCCATTTTTATAGTGTGAAAACTGATAACACTTCTGCTGCATTCGAATCGCTTGCTCATCAGGTGACACGGTTCCCGGAAGCTCCGGGAGTATACCTGATGAAAAACAGCAGCGGTGTCCCTCTTTATATAGGAAAAGCCGTCAACCTCCGCAGTCGTGTGCGTTCCTACTTTATCGACACCCACGACGACCGCCCGAATATACCCGTCATGCTCCGGAAGGTCGATCATATCGATTGGATCGCCACGCACAACGAAACCGAAGCGCTCATCCTCGAAGCCAATCTTATCCGGAAACATCAGCCACGATACAATATCGACCTCCGCGACGATAAACACTTCCCCTATCTGAAGGTCACCATACAGGAACCGTTTCCACGGCTCCTGGTCGTCCGCAGAGTTGAACGGGACGGTGCGAAATATTTCGGCCCTTACACCGACGCGACCAATATGCGACGACTCGTATCATTCGCACGGAGGATCTTTCTCCTGCGGGATTGCAAGCGATCGCTTCCGGTTGCTAAACCGCTCCGACCCTGTATTAATTATGCGATGAAACGATGCAGCGGAGCCTGTGCCGGAAAAATTTCCGAAAGCGATTATCGGGAGCAGGTAAATCACCTCCTTCGTTTTCTTTCGGGACATCGGACCGATCTTTTGAAAGAGCTTTCCGTAAGAATGGAGAAAGCTTCTCTGGAACTCAATTTCGAAGAGGCTGCCAACTGCAGAGACCAGATACGCCTCATAAAAGATGCCTCACGCCTGCAGCAGGTCGATCTGAAGCTTGATGATATGGATTGCGATGTATTCGGAATTGCTGAAGCTGATCGCGGAATCTGTATGGCGGTACTGCATTTCCGAGAAGGCCTGTTGATGAATAGCAGGCATTATCTGTTCGCGAAAACGGCCTGGGA
The DNA here is from genome assembly GCA_016930275.1 of Chitinispirillaceae bacterium. GTDB lineage: Bacteria > Fibrobacterota > Chitinivibrionia > Chitinivibrionales > Chitinispirillaceae > JAFGNB01. Next base: position 21,856 of record JAFGHA010000108.1, on the reverse strand, counting down.
CAACTCCAACCCTTGTCATGACAACCTGTTCCTTCAGTTTTACCTGGTTCGCGGGGATGAACCGCCTCCACTTATCCTTATCCCCGAGAATGCCGGTTTCTCTCTGGACACTTTGCAACAATGGGTAAATCAGCAGTTTAATAGAAAAATAGAAATTCTGATCCCGCAGAAGGGAACCAGAAAAATTCTGGTATCTATGGCGGGAAAAAATGCCTATCTCAATTTAAATCAAAATATTATTGTAAATGAAGCGCAGGATATCGCTGATCTTCAGAAGGAACTGCATCTTCCTTCACCACCGGAAACTATAGAAGCATTTGATATTTCTAATATTGGAGCATCTTTCACTGTGGCCGGTATGGTACAGTTCAAGGGTGGAAAACCGAATAAGTCGGGATATCGCCATTACAAAATTAAAACGGTTGAGGGACAAAACGATTTTGCGATGATGATGGAGGTGGTAACACGTAGACTTACAAGACTTTATAACGAGAATAAACCTTTCCCCGATCTACTGCTGATCGATGGCGGTCCCGGTCAACTCAATGCAGCACTGAAATCGCTGCAATCATTTGAAAATCCACCGGATATGATATCCCTGGCAAAAAAGGAGGAGTTGATATATTCACCCTACCGAAAGAACCCTCTGCGTCTTGCAGCAACACATCCCGCACGAAAACTACTCGAACGCATCAGGGATGAGGTTCATCGGAATGCGATTTCATTTCATCGAAAAATACGGGGAAAACAGTTTTCCTCTTCGGAACTTGAAAAAATTGAAGGTATTGGAAAGAAGCGGGCTGCACTGTTGCTGAAAAGTCTCGGTTCACTCAAGAGGATTCGAGAAGCGGAACTTGGTACTTTGATGCAAGTCTCTGGTATATCAGAAGATATAGCAAAAAGAATACTTTTTTCTGCAGATAAAGAATAATATCCTGATACTATAAGTAAATCAATTAGTTACATTCCACAAATGCTTTTTACATCCATCTTTCATTTTACTATTTCTTTTTAATAACAATACGTTAAAACATTTTTATCATTCCCCGATACATTCCGGGATCAGAATCAGGTATCTCGATAATATTCACAACTATTTGATAAGATAGAAGTTACGATAGAATTATTTCAAATAATTTTCTGTACTCCTCTTCATGATTAACGAACTCAAAATTATTTTTAATTAATTTATTTATCAACAGGTTAACTGATAAAAAGGTAAATCCGCTTACCTCCTCGGGATCAGGAGAGAGATCTTCCGCACAAACAGACCGGGAACAGAGATATACGTCTACCATCTCATTATCGATATATGAGTTATCTGTGGTGCGATGCTGCTGTTTGATGGTAAACATATAGCTTAATTCATTGGAATTTATGGTGATACCCAGTTCTTCACGGATTTCTCTTACCGAAGCACTGATACTGCTGTCACCAGCTGAAACATGCCCCGCACATGAAATATCCCACAAACCCGGATGGGATTCTTTTTTTTCGGACCGCTTCTGCAGCAACAGTTCACCGGCAGAATTCCTGAACCATATATGTACTGTTTTATGCCATAATCCTTTTTGATGAGCTTTGTTACGGGATACTACTTCTCCCGTTGCCACTCCTGAAGGAGAAAGCACAGCGACCAATTCCTCCACCGATCATCCTATCCGTTTGAATTAATTACTATTATGCTGATTTTGTAGGGATACCGAGCTGGATAAGATACTGCTTTATCTTCTTTATTCTCTCTACCGTTTCGCTGGAAATAATTTCATAAAGTTTTGTCATACGGTGAGTTCTGACACGAAGTAGATACTCCTTTTCCGACTCGCCTTCTTTACGTTGCGGCTTCTGAATATCTTTTGCATAATGAAGAAGTCCGATATGTCCGGCCGGTGCCTCGACGATGCCTCTGGCAATACCCTTCGCCAGTTCCGTCGATATTTTCTGTAATGAATTTAGTTCAGCCGAAAGATCATTCCACCGTTCTGCAGACACCCCATCAGATGAATCACTCCCGGCACCGACCGTCCCATCCTCTTCGGATACAGGAAGTTGTTCAAGTAATTTATCTGCCATTTCCGGTGCATACACCGAAGCGCATACCTGACACAGTAATCCTTCCGAACCAACGGAAAGACAGAGATCTCCGGGTAACATTTTAATTTTTCTTGAGCACAGAGAGCATTCCCCCTCCGTACCATCCTGTTCTCCGGAGCCACGGTGGCGTATAACCAGCCTGTTTTTAAGAAGATTGCTGATTTCCTGTCTGAAATTCATCGTATTCGCAGCGAAGAAAAATGCAAGGGGGAACTATTGTATTGAAATTAAAGCAATTCCATCATTATTTTATCAGTACATGCTTCGTCTACCGTTGAATAGCTGTTACGAAACTGTTTCATTTTTCTCGAAACCTCTTCGTCGGATAATTCCGAAATATAGTTGGTCAGCCATTGGTAATCGGAGGAATCTTTATCGGGAGGAGATGATAACTCAACATGGTCAAACATCATCGCCTGCACGGGAGCAATATCTTTTTTTGGATATTCAGTACCCCGTGTCTTTTTTTGAAGATATTCAAGATAGTGTCTTGATATCGCCCGAGTCCGTTCAGCAGCCATATAACCCTTCCATGGTATATTACAAATATACATGAATATAACGTGAAACCACATCTTTATATTGTCACCACCGGCGGAAAGGTGATAAAATTTCACATTAGCTCTGATGCAACCGCCGTTACACTTTTTACCCGGGGATATTGATCATGCGACCTTTCGGCACCATATTCATTGCGTGTGTAGTACTGCTGTCTATTACCTTGTTCACCGAAACCTTCGCCGAAGGCGGAAAGACCAATTACGCGGTTGTCAACCTGAAGGCCGGTGACGGTGTTTCCGAAGGGGAAAGTGAGCTGATTACCGACCGGCTCCGTACCGAACTTTTCAAAACCGGTAAAGTAAACATGATGGAACGGAATCAGATGCAGGAGATTCTCAAGGAACAGGGTTTCCAGCAATCGGGTGTCTGTACCGATGAAGCATGTCTCGTGGAAATGGGACAGATGCTCGGGGTGAAAATCATGGTGATCGGATCGCTGGGAAAACTGGGTTCGATGTTCATGGTGAATATTCGGGCGATCGATGTTCAGACCGCCCAGGTGGTCAAAGTGGTCTCGGTTGATATCAAGGGTGATATCGAAGAAGTAGTGGAACACCTTCCGGATATAGCCAGAAACATTACCGGAGCGGAAACCGCTGTACCACCACCGGAACTGCCACCACCCGAACCGGCGAAACAGGAACCGGAACCCGAACCGCAAGCGAAGGTTGAACCGCCGTCGCCCCCCGAACCGGAAGTCACCCCGGAAGAAACCGACGACAATGAAAATGAAGCCGTGGTAAAAAAAGCCTATGAGACCCCCGAGAAAAACAAGAATCGCAGCGGCGTTGGATTCACCTTCAACTTTTTCGGTCCACCCGTACACCATATATATTCAGATAATTACGACTATTACGATTCTATATGGGTGCTTGACCCCGATGTAGGCGATTACGTTTTTATCAATGACGAAAACTATGAAAAAGACGCTTCTCTTTTCATCGACTACCTGATCCGTTTTTACATCCGCGCCGGAAAATACCTGAATATTGAAATCGGACCACATTTTACCGCCGGAACCGAAACATATACCTATACAGGCAGCTTGTCGTATGTGGAGTCGGAATTCTTTTCTGGCTATTACATTCCGGGGGTTCACCTCGGACTCGATTTTGTAAAGAGATTTCACCCTCTCAAAATCAATGTCGGGGTATTCGGAAACATCTCTTTCCCACTGATCTATTACAGTATCGATTACTCGGACTACCTGAATAATGACTATCTATACGAGGAGTGTCTGACTCCTTTTTTTCGCTTTATTCCCGGGATCCGTACCGGCGCGGAAATTCTTTTCGGCGACCATTTCGGGTTCAGCGCCGACTTTGTTTTCCAGGTGGTCCAGTTCGAGTTCGACTATGATTTTGATGAATTTGATGAGGGCCTGTTCGACTATCAATCAACCGACATGATCGATATGACCCAGGAAGTGCAGTTTCTCAGAGCTGGTCTCGCGATAAGCGCGAACATATATTTTTAAGGAACCTGACCATTTCACCTGCCTGAAGCGGTGCAGATCAGGATGACAGGGCGGAATAATTTACCGCCGTTGTCTTCAAATGCAGGTCGTCGGGCCTGATTCTGCACTTTTTTCCCGTTTCATTCGATGGATATACTATGCGGATCTACCACATTGTCACCTTGCTGCTGGCCTCATCAACGACACTCTTTCCTTTCAACCATCCGGAAATCAAATGGAAATCGGTAACCACCAAACATTTCATTATCAATTACTACGATAAGACAGAGCCGGCCGTCTACGCTGCATGGAAAATATCCGAAGAGGCATATGAGGTTTTATCAAAGCTTTATAATTATACCCCCCGCGAAAAGATCGCTCTCTCAATCGCAGACTACGACGATTACAGCAACGGATACGCGGAATGGACCTCCGCAAGTATCATGATCTGGCTGCCCGACAGCCGATTTGACCTCCGCAGTAACACCACCTGGCTCAGAAATGTGATAACGCATGAACTCGCTCATATCATCAGCCTTGAAAACAAAAAAAAGCGACAGATGATCGATGTCTCGATCGGGCTCTCACTGACTACTCCCGACGAAAATTTCGGCATTCTTGAACCATTCCCCCGGATTACCACCTATCCGACCTGGATGGCGGAAGGAATAGCACAGTTTGAAACGGAATCGCTCGGTAACGACTGTTTTGATTCGCGACGGGAGATGCTGCTCCGTTGTGCCGTTATTTCCAATACTCAGCTATCTCTTGCGGAAATGGGCTCGTTCAACCATGACCGAATCGGTTCAGAACTCGTTTATAACCAGGGGTTTGCCTTTACCCGATATATTGCCGGAAAAATCGGTCTGCAAAAACTTCACAAGCTTTTTAAAATTGGTGCGACTGAATCAACCGGCTTTTTTCGTCTCTTTTCGGAAGTAACCGGCTATACCCTTCCTGAGCTTTACAATACCTGGATCGACTCCCTTAAAACGGATTACCCGAGCCGCTTTTCTTCTATTTCCGATACGTTCATTACCCGCTGTTCGCGCGGCAGATTCAACCTTCGTCCGGAGATTTCACCGGACGGCAGCTGGTGGTCGTGGCTGAGCAGCGGTACTGATGACGGCGGCCGCACCGATCTGCTTGTTGCTCCCTATGGAAGTGCCAGACCCGCAATGCGTGTTCCCTACGCGCATACCGCGCATTGCTTTTCTCCCTCCTCAAACCGGGTCTATTACCTGAAATCACGTACGCCCGACCGGAACGGATCCTACTATAATGATATCTATTATCGGGATATTCCCCGAGGAAGAGAACAACGTCTTACCCGTGGGGGCCGTGTCTATGATATCACTCCGATTCCCGGAAGCAAGAATCTGCTCTGTGTAAGTTACCGCAATGGTGCTTTCGGGCTCTTCACCTGCAACAGTACCACCGGGTTTCTCACGCTGATTCTTCCCGGAGAATCGGGGAACCCTATCGTCAACATATCCGTCAATCCTAACGATCCCGCCTCCGTCGTGCTCTCAAAAATCATCGACGGACAATCACGGCTATTCCGGATGTCACTGACCACCCGGAATCTTGAAGCGCTTTCCACCGGTGGTGCCCAGGAGGAGTCACCCGCATGGGCTACCAACGGTAGAATCTATTTCAGTGCGGACTACGACGGAGTATTCAACATTTACTCGCTGCTCCCCGATGGTACCGACCTGCAACGACATACGACCACCGATGGTGGTTACTTCTCCCCGAAACGCACTCCCGCAGGAACTATCGCCGCCAGTCATTACGGGGCATCCGGGTTCGCGACCGTAATCGTGCCTTCCGCGGGAAAAACCTATCCGGTTCCGGAGGGCTCCCGGTGCCGCTTCAAGCCGCTTCCCGTTCCGAAAGGTAAAGTCTCCATAAAAGACCGGTCTTATTCAGCATCTTACCGGCGGGGAGTGTCCGAGCTGTTTCTCGGTGCCCAACTGATGCGCAACAGCAGTCTGTTGACAGGTCAGTATGAAACCGTGTATGATACTTCGGATCTTGTAATCACCGGAGGTATTTCAAAATATCAGTCCGACGCGCTTCATAAAAAGGATCGGTTATTCCAGCTGCAGCTTGGAGCACAGGCGACTTTCGGAGAGGAACACTCCTCCGGATACTACAACCGGTTCGCGTCACCGCCACACTCCGCGAAAAACTCACCTTTTCTGCAGAAGGCGATCGATCAGCGTCCGGTTTCAGAAACTGCTCGTCGATATTCCCTCCTCAATGAAGCACCGGCACTTACCATCCCCCGACGGGCGCTCACGCAGCAATCGGAACCGGTGGGGTCCGATTCCGTACAGGAAGAGCAGAATCTTCTTTTTGCGGCAATACCCGTTTTCGCCATTGAAAACAGAGCTGCTGCTCCCACCCTAGGTCTTGAAATGAGTTCTTATCTGGCATCAATGGTTGCTCCGGCACTTATAAGTGTCACCCCGTACACCGAATACCAGTTCGCAAGGGAATGGACTGCCGGGCTCCGCCTTGAATTGACTTCCATGCCGTTCCATGGCCTTCCCCTCTTCGGAAACATGCCGTTTTTTCTGCAATGGTTCCATCCCGGCGTGTACAACGAGGATATTACCTACAATTATGCGGATGTCGCTCAACTCGAGATATCGGTTGGCCCCCGGTTCCAACCGGGAATGTATCTTGGAAAGGTCATCTCCTACGATGATCTATACGACACCTCTGTTGTCGGCGGTGTTGAAGCACAGATCAACTTTTTCTACGGCATTCCCCTCTTTAAATACAGTTCACTACAGCTGTTCTCTTTTACGACAGGGGTGTACCATTCGAGACGGACTCTCGATGACATGGTGGTTCAAAGCAGTAACGGTGTCGAATTTCTTCCGGGATTTTCCAATTCCTACGTCGCCTCTTTCAATGGTCTCAGAGCTGTTTTTCCGCTGGCTCGCACCATCAACAGGGGACACCGCTATTATTTTGACGCTCTCTACGGGTATATCGGCTACCAGTTGTTCAGTTATACCAACAGCTCCTTTTTCGATCACCTTGGTGCTATCGGACCCGAAGTGCTCACCGATCCCGATTTCCGGCCGGAGTCGATCATGCTCGAACACACCGTTTCCATCGGTTGCAACCTTGGCCATTATCTTTCCTATCTGTTTTTCCGGCAACTTTCAGTTGATTTCACGTATTATATTCTCAACAACTATTTCTATTTGTCTCTTACTTCCGGTTTCTGATGAATGTCCTGAAACTGTATCGCCGATTATTCATTATCGCCACATTGCTTCTCCCGCTGTCTGGAGCAGCTCTCTCCTGCAATGAAAAAACCGATCCACAGCCGGAGGCCCCCGCATCCCCAACGCATCTGCTCCCGCGGCTACTCGGTACCATCCCGCACGACCAGGGATCATTCACCCAGGGACTGATATACAACAGTGGCAGACTCTACGAAAGCACCGGACTGTACGGCAAATCAACCATCCGTATTCTCGATACCACCGGTTCCGTCACACATAGCCGGCAACTTTCCGATCAGTTTTTCGCGGAAGGTTGTACGTTTTTCGACGGCCGGATTTTCCAGATCACCTGGAAAGAACAGCGTTGTTTTATCTATACGAGCGAGGATCTTTCTCCCGTGGATACCCTCACGTATACGGGAGAAGGGTGGGGCCTCACGGCAAACGATTCCCAGCTTGTCATGAGCAACGGTTCCGATACGCTTTACTTCAGAAACAGTTCCTTCGAAACAGTCCGGACGTTGCCCGTTAAAAACGCCGGTGTTCCCCTGGAACGTCTCAATGAACTGGAATACGCATATGAACGCATCTACGCCAATGTCTGGTTCAGCGATTATATCTTCGAAATAAACCCTGCAATCGGAGAGGTGGAGCGGATAATTGACTGCAGCGAACTGGTAGCGCGCGAAGCACCCACCTCAGATGAACAGGTGCTCAACGGCATTGCTTACGACGCCGCTGCAGACCGCTTTTTTGTAACGGGAAAAAACTGGAAGACTGTTTTTATCGTTTCGATTCCCGCCCCTACGTTCCCCGGCAATCGTTGATCGCAACCGCTCCGCAGGCAGCGCCGAACCCGTTGTCGATATTGACCACCGTGAGACCGGCACTGCAGGAATTGAGCATCGCGAAAAGCGGTACCATACCACCGAGATGCGCTCCGTAGCCCACACTGGTCGGGACTCCGATAACCGGGCAGGAAACATACCCGGCGATCACCGACGGCAACGCCCCTTCCATTCCGGCAATCGCGATGATAACTGAAGCTTTTTCAAGCACTTCACGGTGCGCGAACAACCGGTGTATACCGGCAACCCCCACATCATTTAAAGCCGTGCACGGGTGCCCCAGAATTTCGACGGTATGCTGTGCTTCCAGCGAAACGTTCATATCAGCCGTACCCGCGGCACAGACGACAATCTCTCCCCGCACTTTCTCCCGCGGCTTCCAATGGGGAGACTTTTTCCAGAAACATCTTCCCAGCCGGTCAATCTCAACATCAGCGATAGCCTTTTCAACCGCTCCAAGCACTTCACTACCAGCCCGGGTACCGTAAATGGTCTCCCCATGCTCGATCTGGGCCTCTGCAATACGTACCACCTGCTCGGGAGTTTTACTCTGACAGAAAATAACCTCAGGATATCCCTTGCGAAGTGCACGATGATGATCAATTTTAGCGAATCCGAGATCTTTGAACGGCAGGTCTCTGAGCTGTTTCAGTGCTTCATCGACCGAAAGCGACTGATCATGAAGATTTCCGAGTAATTGGCGTAGTTGTTCATTGTCCATGGGTAGTAATATAGCTGTTAGATCCATGATCCGCAATTTCGATGGCATACCAGATTTTCGCCGAGGACACCGGTGTGAAAGCGAATGCCGGTCGCAGCCATTCCATCGCTACAGCTAGTATGGTTTTCCCTTTTCGAAAAGTTCCCGTACCTTTGTTATGGTAAGACCGGTAACGAGTTGATAGTGCGGCCGGTCCTTGAAGGTTTTCCGGTATAGAATTCCGATGCCTTCAGAAACCGCCGGGAAAACAGAATGTCATCTTTCGATAGAATGAGACTCATGATTCCTCCCTTGCAAAGATCTTTTCTGATTTGTTCGAGCCGCGACGACCCTGCCGGTATGGTACTGCACTATACTACCCGTACCGCGTTCCGCTGCAACGGTCCCTTTGCAGAACGTACTCAATCCGGGCCGTCGTTATTCCCGCACGCAACAGAAAGTATATTGTTGAACAGTTCGCATTGCACGGAAGGGCGATTCGTGGTACTTTCATATTACTTTCGCAAACCGGTATACTCCCTGGTGTGGAACGTTCTGCATGCGATCGGGAGAACCGATGTATGCATACTCTATTGTGAAGATGCATTCGATGTCCAGCTGTTTGCAAATGTTCAGCGGTTTCTGCAGCCGGTGCCTATTGTGGCGAAAAACAGAGCGGTTCAGGGGGCACTCTCCCGGCAGGGATTTAAAAGCAGGATTCTTCCGGCATTTCCCGATTGCGTGATCATGTTCAGAAATATGGCCTGGAAATTTCCCTGCGGAAAGATTATCAGAATCGGGTTCGAACACGGCGCCTACAATTTCAAGCGGTTCTCGAAAGCACAGTATTACAACCTCTTCACGGTGTTCTTCATGACCTCATCGCATGATGTTCGTAGAGCCGAACAGCTGGGAGTGCGAACCGCGATTGCTGTCGGTTATCCGAAAATCGACGGGATGTTTGACGGATCGGTAACCGATAAACACCTGGCGGCTCTGGCGGAATCCGCGAAACTCGATCCGCGAAAAAAGACGCTTCTTTTTTCCGCGACCTGGGACGGCAGCGGTATGTCGGCGGTGCATCGGTGGTATAACCGCATTACGGAATTGACTGACCGGTTCAACGTTCTGGTAACACTGCATCCCTGGGTGAGTGAAGAGTTCCGCAGCGCCCTGAAAACCTCGCCCGGCCTGTTTTTTGTTGACGATTACAATGTACTGCCGTTCATCAGACTGGCGGATATCTGCATCGGCGATACCAACTCTCTAATCGCGGAATTCTGTCTGCTGAAAAAACCCACGATCACCTTCCGGTTGCCGCCGACACCGAGAACCATGCCGGATGTCATCGAAGTGATCGAAAGAATCTCCGTCCGGATCTCCTCCTTCGACGAACTGCTCGCGGCAATTGATGAAGTATCCGCCCATCCGGAAGTATGCCGGAAACAGCAGGAGGCAGCGATTGAACTGTTTTTTGATACGCCAGACGGAAAAGCCGGCAGACGGGCGGCGGAAAAGATCATTCAGCTGGTGCCGCAGCTTGCACAATAGTTTTTTTCTTTGTCGAGAGCTCCGGCGCCTCCTTGATGCAGGTCGAGAGGATTTTCAGCGACCGTACCACCGAAGGGAGCCTGCTCCGGTCAAGCCGGTAGGCCTCCTTGCCGGTATCGACAAACCCTCTGGTTTTAAGATCATCGGCAGGAAGCGCTTTCAATTCCCAGTTGTGAAAGAGTTTTCCCCATCCGCTTTTCAATACCGCATTTACCCGCTTCAGATGCATCGGATACCAGAAAAAATCATGGTAGAGAACACTGGCGATATATGACCACGGAGCAAGAAACGTTTTCAGGCTCCATTCCAGGGGTTTTTTCAGCGGCCCCCAGTAGATCAGATGCTGCATTTTCGAAGCAAAGGTCATTTTTTTGAACGGTCCCACGAAATTCCACCGCTTCTCGAGCAGCTGCACATCTCCCGTTATTTCGATTTCCCTGATGTCACCACATCCCAGCCCGCGATCATGCGCCATTCGGATAAACTTGATATCCTTGAGCGGGTCGAATCCCATAAGATAGGCTGATACCGTATCAATCGCCACCTGATCAGCGGAGGCGAGCAGTACATTTTTTATATGCGGCACCATGCAGCGTGGTCCGGGACCGTCTCCCGCAAAGGTGCCGTCCATTACGGCAAAGAGCCCGGGATGGATTTTTTTCTGGATCATCAGGAGGTCACAGAGCGTTTCGTGGATAACCGGATGTGTCCAGTGGCGATGCTCGTTGAGCAAACCACCAAAAGCGTTTTTCATTGCACCGGTCATGGTGGTGAACACATGCGTTTTGACCGTGGGAAGATGGATGATGTTTTCGCCGATGAACCGCTTCGGAATATTAAAGCCTTTCGGGTATACCTTGTTGAGACAGATGAAGTCCTTCATCAGATCACCGACGGCATCGAATATATTGATCCACTCTTCGTTCTCGTACAGATGTATGTTTCGCAGCCCATGCGACTTCACCACGTCGAGCTGTTTGTTCTGTCGCTCACCGAAATGCGCATCAATGACCACCGTCCGGTTATGACACGCGTGAATGAGCGCCGGATCGTACCCGTCACGCTTCATGGAACGGATGACCCCGTCAAGCTGCCACGGCGTGGTGGAACTCCCCGGATAGAAATAGTGCCAGCTGATGTTCACCTTGAGTGCTGTATCGAGCTTTTTATCTATATGCTTCTGATACCGGGCCAGATTCATCACGTGGTGATAATCATCGAGTACGGTTGATGGATCGGTGGCAACAATGGCGACCTGCGGTTTTTTCATAACACTCCCGCTTTCATGAAAATTATAAACATCTGACGATGCTCCCGTCTAAAAATAAATAATCAAACCGGCACACACCCCCCAGCCGATTATTCCGCCAACAAGCGGAAGATCCGTCAGGAGCAGCATCTCGGGACTTCCTCCCGCTTTCTTTATATGTACAAGGTACAGATAGCGGAATATTCCGTACACGACAAACGGTACGGTAAACACCAGCTTTTCGGTACCGAACTTCGCGACGGTACGATCGGAAAGCGTATAGAGCGTATAAGCGATAAGAGTAGATGCCGTGGTCATGGAGATCATCTGGTCAAGCAGCGAGATGCTGTACTCCTGCAGTACCTTCCGGTGTTTCCCCGCCCCTTCTTCAAGCAGTGTAAGTTCATGGCGACGCTTGCAGAGAGCAAGAAACAGTGCCAGAAGAAAGGTGCAGATCAGCAGCCACGACGAAATCTCCACATCGATCACCACCGCTCCGGCAAGTACGCGCAGCACAAATCCGGTGGTGATGGCCAGCACATCGAGGATGACGATCCGTTTGAGCAGAAACGTGTAGAGCAGTTGCAGGAGTAAATAAGCAGCCGTAACCGAAAAAAAGGAGGGGTGCAGCATCCATGCTCCGCAAAGTCCGACGGCAACGGCAGCCGCCGCACTCACCCCGGCCATCCCTGCCGACAGGCGGCCCGATGCGATCGGTCGTACCGCCTTCTCCGGATGATGACGGTCATTTTCCCGGTCGGCAATATCATTCAGAAGATAGGTTGCTCCGGTAATCATACAGAAAACGACAAAGGCCGTTGCAACCGTTAATGAAAGATGAGGATTGAATATGTTTCTGGAAAAAAGCACCGCAGCGAAAACAATAATGTTTTTAGACCACTGTTTCGGCCTGATACTGATAATCAGCGATTGAAAAATACTCATTGTTCCGGAAACCTTTTTATCCGATGAATACAGAATACCATTACCGTTCAGTTCCCTTAAAATACTCCCGCGTCTCCCGTGCGATCACACCACTCAACAACAGAAGTGCGAGAATGTTCGGCAATGCCATCAGCGCATTTGAAATATCGGCGAACGACCAGACCGCATCATTGACCACCGCACCTATCATCACTCCCGCGATCCACAGGTAACGATACGGTTTGATACTGCGCTTCCCCAAAAGATATTCAACTGCCTTTTCTCCGTAATAGGACCACCCGAGTATTGTCGAAAAGACAAACACGAAAAGTCCTATGGTCAGGTAATAGGGACCGATTTTTGAAAGATGCGAAAATGCCGCTTTGCTCAGTGCCACGCCGCTCGCTCCCGAGACCCATTCTCCGGATGCAACAATGACAATTCCTGTCAGGGCACATATGACTACCGTATCCCAGAAGGTACCAGTGGCACTCACCAGTGCCTGACGCACCGGGTTTTTCGTCTGTGCGGCAGCGGCGACGATAGGAGCGCTTCCCATCCCCGATTCGTTCGAAAAAAGCCCCCGGGCAACCCCGTACCGTACCGACTCACGTACACCTGCCCCTAAAAAACCACCTGCAGCCGCCTGCCCGCTGAATGCGCTTGAAATAATCAGTTTGATTGCCGGAAAAATATCGGCAGCGAATGTTATCATAAGCATAACACAACCTGCGACATAAAAAAACGCCATGAACGGCACCAGTCGTTCACAGGTCCGCGCAATGGAACCCACTCCTCCCAGAATGACCAGAGCAGTCATAACGGCAAGCACAACACCGGTAATCCATGGTTCGATATTAAAGGTCTCATGCACGAGCATCGCAACCTCATGCGACTGTACCGTATTGCCGATACCGAATGCGGCCAGAGCGGTAAAAATTGCGAATACGATTCCCAGCGGTTTGCTCTTAAGTCCCCGCTCCAGAACATACATCGGCCCGCCGGCGAAAGAACCGTCTGAAGTAACAATACGATATTTGACGGATAGAAGTGCTTCGCCGTATTTGGTGGCGATCCCGAATACACCGGTGAGCCACATCCACAATACCGCACCTGGCCCGCCTGCCGTTATCGCGGTGGCTACGCCAGCGATGTTTCCGGTACCCACCGTTGCCGCCAGAGCCGTGGTCAGCGCACCGAACTGACTGATGTCCCCCGACCCCTCCTTTTTCCGCTGCAACGACAGTCGTATCCCGTACCATATGTACCGCTGAATACCTTTCAGCCGAATCGTCAGAAAAATATGTGTTCCGACGAGAATAATAATCATCGGCCAGCCCCATAACTTCCCGTTAATCGTACCCAGCAATGCGGTAACTGTTTCCATTCTCCACCCAAATCCTTATCCTGAATCTGCACAATTCAGATATTTGAAAAATGTTGGGTTTACCTGATCGTTTAGTGTAAAATAGTATCAAACGGAACCTGAGGCTAAGGTGTATTGACTCTTTCATGCACCAGATCGTATTTGATTTCCTGTTACTTCTTTTTCACAATATCATCCGAATCTCTGTACCATGAAAATTTTTCTACTGTTACTTGTAATTACAACCATTATTCTCTGTACGGCACCGGTCAGAAACTCCTCCACGATCCTGGTTCCTGATTCCGTCGAAAATCATCACATAACCTTATCTACAGGTTCTTCGGATTCAGCATCCCGACCAGTACAACCGCCGAACGATGCAATTCCACAGTTACTTTCACCTCCTGAGTGGATCGGAAAAAAATTCATCATACTGCCAAAACAAAAGCTGCTCTGCGCACAGGGCTATTCACTCACTACCTGTCGTGATAAAAATGAGTGCGATACCATGCCGGTCAATCCCGACTGGGAAAACAGCGGTCACCGTATCCTGTGCAGCAAAATAGGCGGCGACTCGGTATATGTGGATAAGGTTGAGCCCGATTCAAACGAGTGGCTGATAACTTTTGCACACATTCCAAGCGAAAAACGGCTCTTTGCACGAACCTATAAACAGGCAATAAACGAAATCGCGTTTTCCGATGACCTGACCGCTGCACGCGCACGGTGGTTGAATCGTATCGTTTTTTCAAAAAAAGGAGTAATCTCACAACTGGGTACCTCTGCAACGGCAACAATTTCCAGTAAACGTATCCGCATACAGGACTCTCTTCTGGTAGTGAATGTACGCTGGGGAATGACCCCTCTCCCGGTTAAACCGCTATGGCTCATGGTGAAAATGAATGACAATACCGAAGGATTCATACCCCTGCGTATCAGCTGGACAAATACCATGATCGACCGGCGATCCGACCGGCAACCATGGGATGAGGATATATACGAAACCAATCCGGCGGATCTCTATAAATGGGATGAGAATATGTGGGAAGTTGTAAACAACCACCGCGTTATTCTTGAAATGACTACTGATCAGGTGACGGCAAGCTGGGGATACCCCCTCTCCATTGTACCGCAGCCCGACGACTCCACCAACGGCGAAATATGGACGTACCCTTCTCATGAACTCCGTTTTCAATACAATAAATTAATCGCGATCTCGGAGCGTCAGTAGAGGTCTTTTCCACTGAATTGTATAAATACGAGTGTAGTAATATTTTTTAAAACCTTTCAGGTAGGCTATTACAGTGTCAGATAAATACCGGCTGAACCGGTAAATAATTGTCACCAAATACGTACTGTTTTATTTTGTACTGAAACTCATGCTTAACTCAATTTTAAAAGGAATAGTATGAAAACCGTTATAATCGCCGTAGGTATCGCAGCTGTTGTTGCAGCAGGAGGGACATTCTTCGCGCTAACTATGGTGCATTCACAACTAAACGCGAAACGTGCCGCTGATAATCTGACAACAGCACAGGAAACCGTTCAGAAGCAACTCGATGATTTCTCATCCGGTATTCAACGACAGCTGCAATCACTCGCCGAGGTTATAGGTGCTGATAAGGAATTTTCCCTTCGAATTCTGGCGGAAAACGACCGGTCAGCGCCTGCCGTTACCGAGATGGCCGCTAAATTTATCGGACCCATGGGATTTTCCGTTCTTGAAATCACCGATTCCTCCCGCATGATTCTTTCATCAGGTCATTTTCCCGCAAGCGCCGGCAATAAGAGTATGCATCCTGCCGGTATGCTCTCCAAAACCCCGACCGTCACGATGGAAAACATCATGGGAACACCAACACTTACGATGCAGGCGGAATACGGTTTTTCCATCGCCGAGTTCAATTTTTATGTAACCGGTGGCACGGTAGTCGACAATAAACTGCTTGAAACCCTTACACCGAACAGCCATGTACAACTTTTACTGAAAAACGGTGACAAGTACCTCGGTATGGAGAATGTCAGCTCCATATCTGCGATCACCGACAACACGATCATCATCAACGACAAGAAGTATCCTGCAACGGAAATAGAACTTCCCTCTTCAGGAAAGGATTTGAAGATTTCACTGATTGTGATGGTGAAGTAAATCTCAACAAAGGCATAAATGACAAAAAGGCCCGTCTAAATGAACAGACGGGCCTTTTTGTCCGTGAAGTATCGTACCCGTCAGGTACCGAAAAGCTCCTTCTCGATATATTCACACAAAATATGTCCGAGGAGTATATGTACCTCCTGAATTCTTGGAGTACATGAGGATGGAACCCTGATCACCACATCACAAAGTGTATCGAGCGACTCCGGTGCGTTCTCGCCGGTAAGACAGATATTCCTCATTCCGATGTTCCGTGCCTTCTCGAAAGCAGCAATTATGTTTTTTGAGGTTCCGCTGGTGGAAAATCCGATGAGTACATCACCACGATGCCCTTTTGCCTCCACCTGGCGGGCGAAGACATTTTCGAACGAGTAATCGTTGGTGATTGACGTCAGTGACGAGGTATTGACGGTAAGTGATTCCGCGTTAATTCCCGGACGATCAAGATAAAACCGGCCAACCAGTTCAGCGGCAATGTGCTGTGCGTCGGAAGCACTGCCGCCGTTGCCACAGAGTAGCAGTTTATTGTTGTTACGGTAGGAGGATAGAAGAATCTCCGCGGATGTTGCGATCTGTTGTTTCACGGAATCAGATTTTTTCAGCAGCTCTATCAGTACCGCATGATCATAGATAACTGAATCATATAGTTCGTTTACTGTCATGGAATTCCCGGTTCGAATATTTTCAGATCGGTCCTATTTTCCGGCCTGCAACCGTGCCGCATAAGCAAATGCGTTGAAGTAATTTTGCCATATTTTTTCACTGCTCCGGTAACTGTTGTCGAAGACGAAAAAATCTGCAAGCGCTTCCCTGGTGCGAACAAGTTCCCGTAATCGTTGCCTGTTTTTCTTATCGGAAATGGATAAATCGAGCAACTCGAGGGCGCGGTCGAATGCAAGAAGCATATATTCGGAATTGCCCTTCTGCTTCCACTTGATTGCCCGCTCGATTTCACTACCGACATTCGCCAGTTGTTCGCAACATGTCAACGTATTCCAGCGTCCTCCGGCAAGTTCCTGGTGTATAGGATTCATGCAACCCACCGATGAACGATTTTTTTGATTTTTTCGCGGATTTGCGGATTATCCACCCCCCTGCTCCGATTATTCTGCGAAGGACGCAGGTTGATCATCGAATCGAATTCAATGAAATCTTCACCGTTCTTTTCAAACTCCGGGTACAGGTTGATTCCCCAGAGATCTTCCTGCCGCGACCCGTTTTCCAACAGCAATGATTCTTCGTCGGCATGGAGCTCGGCATCAACGGCCATACTACCGCATTGCACATCAATCACCGCCTTCACGAGATTACCGAACAGATGGTCCGCCATGGTCTGAAGATCGGCAATCGATACCACTTTTTTCAGGATTTCCATACCGAAGGTTCTTTTTTAGAACTTTCAAATTGTTTCATTGTAGATTCCGGATAGCGAATTATATGTAAAAATGAGAGATGTTCCTTAAAAACGTCCTGAGTATTTTTCGTCAGCATGCATTTTCTGAAAATCCTCATACGCCAGTTTAATACCTTTCTCCAACTCTATCTTATGCCGCCAACCCATAGAATGGATTTTCGAGCAATCGAGCAGTTTTTTCGGCGTACCATCAGGTTTTGTCACATCAAAATCCAGTTCTCCTTCATACCCGACAGCTTCCTTTATCTTCAGTGCCAGATCCTTGATAGTCACTTCAATTCCCGATCCGATGTTTACTATCTCGTTTCCGCTATACTGTTCCATGAGGAAGATACAGGCATCGGCCAGATCATCCGAATATAAAAATTCCCTGGTCGGGTTTCCCGTCCCCCAGATGGTCACTTTCGGATCGTTTTTTTCTTTGGCTTCATGAAACCGCCGAATGAGAGCAGGAAGAACATGTGAATTCTGAAGATGATAGTTATCATTCGGTCCGTAGAGGTTGGTCGGCATCACCGAAATAAAATCAGTCCCATACTGCCGGTTATAGCTCTGGCACATGATGATCCCGGCGATTTTCGCAATTGCATACGGTTCATTCGTCGGTTCCAGTTTTCCCGAAAGCAGAGCGTCTTCCCGCATCGGTTGCGGCGTATACTTCGGATAAATGCACGATGAACCGAGAAACAGCAGTTTTTTCACCCTGCTCTGATAGGCCGCATTGATGATATTCATCTGCACCTGGAGGTTACTGTAAATAAACTCTGCGGGATAGGTGTTGTTGGCATGGATCCCGCCGACCTTCGCAGCTGCGAGAAAGACGTATTCAGGCTTCTCTTTTTCGAAAAATGCATCCACCGCCTGCTGATTGGTTAGATCCATCTCTTTGCGAGAACGGAGAACAAGATTGGTGAATGACTGTTCCCTGAGTTTGCGTACCAGGGCGGAGCCGACGAGGCCGTTGTGGCCGGCGATGAAGATTTTTGAAGAGTTTTTCAAACCAACCCCATGTTAATTTTTTAAAATATTAAGTATTATTTTTTTAGAATAAAGTATATAATTGTTTTTATTAATATCTTTATATTATCACAAATAAAATAAGTATTTGTAATTAAATACCTTTTCCACAATCTTTTGGGTTCCATGAGCAATCTGAATAGCCATTCCAACGATATTTTCTGAATCCAAATCGGAGCTCGAGGAGTAATACCAGCCACAAAATCGAAAGATCCTCCTACACCTATTACAATATTCGCCTTGAGTTTCTTTCTATTTCTACATATCCATATCTCTTGTTTTGGAGATCCTAATGCAACAAACAGAAGGTTTGGTGATACCTTATTTATCTTCATGATAACTTCATCTTCTATCTTCCTATCTAATTCAAATCCTTTCGGTGGGCTATCAAAAAATATTCTTTCTTGAAATCGTTTTTCTACATCGAATTTTTCAATAACTTTTTGTGCGACTCCACTTGCACCTCCTAATAAATATATTTTGTAATTTAACTCCAACCCTTTCTTAAAAAGATCGATAAAAATATCTGAACCGGATACCTTTTCTGTTTTATCCTTATTGATTATTCTAGACAGCCAAACCAATGGCATTCCGTCAAGTAATGACATATACGAAACATCATACGCTGATCTAAATTCTTTGTCTGTAGCATATAAGTAATAATGATGAACATTCGGAGTGAAAATCATTTTAACTTCATTTTGAAATTCAGCTTGATTGCATATATGATTTATCGCATCACGATATGTAATAATTGTATATGGCAATCCATTTGATAATTTGTTGACAGAAATTTCTTTTAACAATTTTCCATCCCATTAAATTTATAAGAAACTTTTATTATTACTACGGCAATTAAATGTGGCTTAAACATGTCTTGCATGAACTATTTTTAGATCATGATTAAACGAGATTTTAGAATTCATTCTGGTCTAGGGAAGGTTTTGTGGACAGTAGTTAAGCCACAAAAAGTTGACAACTCACAATGTTTTTTCGAACTCTTCAGGACTCATGTAACCGATGCTTGAATGCAGCCGTTCGGCGTTGTAAAAAGTCTCGAAATAGTCAAAAATCATCAATTCGGCCTCCTTTCTGGTTTCAGGTATAATCTCTAAAAAACATTCTGTTTTCAGGGTATTCCAAAGACTTTCCGTTATGGCATTATCAAAACATATTCCCGTTGCCCCCATGCTTTGCCGAACATGATAGAGCGAGAGAATCGCTTTAAACAGTTTTCCAAAATATTGCCCGCCCTGATCGGAGTGGACAATTGCTGACGGCAATGGAATACGCTTTGAAAGCGCATCGTTGAAAGCCTTGATAAGCGTACCTTCGGCCATTGTAGCACTGGCAGCCCACCCGACGACCATTCGCGTGCACACATCAAGAAATACGACAAGATACAGCCACCCCTCCCTGGTCCATATTGCGGTAAAATCTGAAGTCCAGAGGGTATGGGGTTTTGGTGATGAAAAATCCTGTTTAACAAGATCCGGTGCCTTTTTATGGCCGTGGTTGGAATCTGTTGTCCGTTTAAATCGGTTCGCCGCTTTGGGGACAAGGTGTTCTTCCCCCATTATCCGGCGTGATCGCTTTTCACTGATACAGATGCCGATTCTGCGAAGAACCGCAGAAATCCTTGCACAACCGTAGGTGTGACGGGATTCTTCAAATGCTTGCCGGATTGCCGGCTTGATAACAGTGATTTCCTGCTGATCATGCGCACTCAGGGGCCGTGTGGACCATGAGTAATAGCCGCTCCGTGCAACACCAAATACCCGGCACATATCGTCTATTTTAAACATACCTTTCATCTGACCAATGAGTGTATACACCTGGCGGGTTCCTTTGATACAATGGCCAACGCTTTTTTTAAAATATCCCGTTCCAGCCGTAATTCGTCAATTTCCTGCTTTAACGACAGTAGAGAGGGATCAATGCTTACGACTTCCGGCTTTTTATGTCCCAAACCGGGGAAACTCCCTTTCGGGTTGGCTTTATATTCCTTGATCCAGCGGTGCAGTATCCCCTGGGGAATACCCAGATCGCGTTCCACAGCCCTACAGGGTCGCTTTCCAGCCAAAACCAGTTCCACGGCATTGCGTTTGAATTCGGCATCATATTTTTTACGGGTAGTGATTTCTTTGGTTTTCATTCCACACCTCCAGTTGAAAGTATACATTCTGTTTTGTAAGGTGTGGCTTAACTTTTTGTCCTTAAAACCTTCCGGAATTCATTCTTCTGAAGTGCAACTATAGGTAAAACGATCTCCGATTAAAATGGTAAAAGCTGGCCAATCTTAAACTTTAGTCGCTGGTTTTTTTCTATAACCCTCAAGACTCATTACCGACAGATTCAACAGTACAATGAGAAATGATCTAAAAACCTTCCATAGTGAAACTTTGTCGTTGTCATGTTAAAATTCGTCATTTGATTGATAAGCAGGAACTTATCGCTTATAAGTGCTCTGAGCAAATAAAACTTCCCTCTGCCTTGTGGGCACATAAAACGGTAAAGGAATTGATTAATCATCAGTTCGGTACTATACTGTCTATTCGAACAGTGGGAGAATATTTGAAGTGTTGGGACTTTACGCAACATAAGCCATTTATAAGAGCTTACGAACAAAAGCCATAAGTGGTGAAAGGGTGGCTTAAAAATAACTATAAATACATTGAATTTTATTTTATACCACCGTATATACAAGAGCGTAACCCTGATGAGTAATAGAATCAGGATGTTAAAACGTCGTTGAGTAATAAGCAAGCACCAAGAACTCATAAAGAGTTGGCTGAAAATCTCAGAATTTATATGAGAGGTTTGCAAAAAAAGAGGCTTAAAGTGAGAAATTTCTTTCATTATAATCTTCTCAAATATGCAGCTTATAGTAAGGTATATTTTGTTGCCAGAATAATAAATCGAGCTTATTCAGCATTATAACTAGTCAATTATATTTATTCTCTTTGATAGGCACATTTAAGGCACCAACTCTCGTCACTTGCCAGGTAGAACTATGAAATAATCATTAAAACCATCTTTTACGTTTTAACAAAATTGTAAAACTATTTCTGAGTTCATCGTTGTATAAAAGCTTTATTTCAAAATAACTTTCATCCTGAATCAATGCGAACATCTTATACACTATTTTCTCTATCATATTCCAACTAATATTTCTTTACCGAAAAACACTAGTGTCCGGTCATAACTCGAATAAATTCAATTGGATACAATTGTCAGTTGTTAACCCTTGTTCTTTGATATCGTGAAACGCCT
>JAFGHA010000107.1 GCA_016930275.1 Chitinispirillaceae bacterium | reverse complement strand
GCCGTGGTGACGCGGGTTCGGGGCGTGGTAATGACCTCCTACGGAACGAACGGTCAACGTTCTCTTACCACCCGGGGAGAGCTCCTCTTCAACCGTGCCGTTCTCACTACCGGAGAAACGGGGATGGCGCAGGTCCGGTTCATCGCCGGTGGATCAACGGTGCTGATTCCGCCCGGTTCCGAGCTGTTGTTCTCCCTCGAGGGCACTTCGGAAACCGGACGGGTAAATAAAGGACAGGCGATTTTTGATGTCCAGGCCCAGCATCGCGGTTCGGTCGATATGATTACCCCCGCCACGATACTGACGACTCCCTCGAAATGCGTTTCCATTGTCACCCATGATACTTCAACTGAGCGCAGTGCAATTTTCATGACTTCCGGTTCGGCGATGATCCCGGATCCCGACTACTCGAACTGGTGCCTTTTCAGTTCACCTTCGGCCGCCTATGTCGGAATCGAAAACCCGACGGTACACACCAGCGTACTGACACCGGGCGATACCAGCCGGATCGACACATTCGTCAAGATGGCCCGTTCAATGAAAGGTCCTCCTCCTCTCACCCATACCCTTATAATAAGGTCGGATACGGGAGGAACCGTGCTTCCGGGGGACACAATGACCGCGTTACAGGGATATGCGATAGAACTTACCGCACGCCCCGATCCCGGGTACGTGTTTCTCCGCTGGCAGGTACGCAAAGGTACCGCAGTCATCGGCAATGTCACTGCCTGCTCCACTACGGTGAGTGTCTCTTCCGATGCGATCATTGCCGCCAGGTTTACTGATACTCCCGCCACACTTACCGTTGAGACGAAAGGTGAGGGGCATACCCTGCCGGAAGGCGATGCCATGGTGCCCCGTAATAAACCATGGAAAATAACCGCCCATCCGTATTTCGGATATATGCTGAAGAAATGGATCGTTTCCGATGGCGTGAAGGTCGTCTTCACCGATTCGACGTGCGCCGTCGTTGTCGTTGAAGATTATGCGGGAAGTATCACCGCCCAGTTCGATCATCGTGAATTCAATTGTGATGTTTTGTCAACTCCCGGCGGTTCGGTTACTCCGGGAAAAGGCACAAAGGTTCAAAGCGCTTTTCCGCTTGCCGTCAAAGCGGTTCCCGACGAGAAGTTTTCGTTTGTCCGATGGGAAGTGATCAGCGGTCATGCGGTTCTGGAAGACCCGTATATCCCGGCAACCACCATTCAGTGTGACAGCGGCGACGTGCAGGTACGCGCCCGCTTCAACAAATCAAATCAGACCGACTGGATTACCATA
Organism: Chitinispirillaceae bacterium; assembly: GCA_016930275.1. Lineage (GTDB taxonomy): Bacteria > Fibrobacterota > Chitinivibrionia > Chitinivibrionales > Chitinispirillaceae > JAFGNB01. Next base: position 33,497 of record JAFGHA010000107.1, on the reverse strand, counting down.
AACGGCCATGAGTGGGCTGCGGTAGTGCCCTGCGGAACGGTCGCGGTGCCTCGCGGCGAAACAGTCACGATCACGACCAAAACCGATCAGGGATATGAACTGAAGAACTGGTTTGCCCGTGTCGGCAACGCGACGATCGTCAACGGGACAAAAACCGTGGTGCGCCCCCATACCAACTGTGAACTGTTTCCGGCAATCGTGACGAAACAATTCAATCTTACCGTCAACGCCCAGGGACCGGGGACAACCACACCGGCGGGGATCACCAAGGTGTTTTACAACACCCACAGTACGATAACCGCCACTGCGCAACGGGACAAACAGTTCGCTTCGTGGAAAGTTGTCGGCGGAGACGCGACCATTACCGACATTTTCAAACCGACCACCACAGTGCGACTTTCGTCGACCGATGCGATTGTCGCTGCCGAATTCGTCGATGAAATATGTACCCTGTTCGTCGATGCGACCATGGGCGGCTATGTGGAACCCGCAGACACACAGATTGTGTACAAAGGAAAGCAGCTCGGTATAAAGGCAGTCGCCAATCCGCGAGCGGCTTTTCTCGGCTGGTCGGTTGAATCGGGGAAAGAAAATATTGACTTTTCCGATACCCTTACCGTTCGCGAACAGCTGCTTACCGTGAAAAAAACAGGCAATATCAATATTACCGCCCGTTTTACGACCAGGACCGTTGAGCTTACCATGCTCAGTAACGGACTCGGCATCACCGAACCGGAAAAAAACGTCTGGATTCCTCAGAATCAATGGATCCCGCTCAAAGCGACACCCGCCGAAGGCAACAAATTCCTCCAATGGGTGACTGTTGCAGGTACCCAATGCGAAATACATGACCGTTTCAGTCAGGAAACAGAGATCAATCCGGGCACGCATGACGTTACCATCAAAGCCCTTTTCGATACGGCCTCCGGGTATATTCCGCCCGATTTCCCCTCTCAATCCGAGCGGGGACCATTTATTCTTACCATTGAAAATGATCGGTCTTCGGGAAAGGTCGCTCCGAAAGGACCGCTTACCGTTCAGAAGGGAATACAGGTACAACTGCAGGCTGAGGCCGCTTCAAAATACAAATTCCATGAATGGATTGTACGGTCCGGAACCGCCGTTATCACCGATCGCTACCGGACGGAGACCAGTGTGATTCTTTCGGATGGTGACGCCACCATTGCCGCGACCTTTGTTCCCGAAACGACCCATATGATAAACGTGGAATTTTTCGGCCCCAAGAACCAGAAGAAAACGATTATAATACCTTATCGATGATGTCACGAACAGTATGATACAACCGGACCGATTCACACAGCCACCACTTTTCATTCCACCGGACGGATGCTCGCCGTATTTCCGCAGGCCGCGTTCGTTGTGGTACGCTGCTGTGGTATTACTCGTATCGGTGGTGACGGTATCCGCCGGTATTCGTTTCCTTGCCCCCCGGAATGATGAATTCGTCACTATCGACGAGTTCATCATCGTTATCGGACTACCCGAAAAAACTGAAAAAATCCGACTGTTTTTTGACGGGAATGAACTCTCTTCCGTACAGCGTACCGCTATGACGGCAACGTTCATTCCCGAAGAAGAATTCCTCGGACAGGAGGGCATCGAAGGACCGCACCGCATCATCGCGAAGCGTTACGGCATGTACTCCGATTTCATCGAAGAGATATCCACAATGGTGTATCTTGTCAGGAAGGATACGCTCTCTGCGCAGGAACGCTCAGCCATGATTGAAAAAGGCAAACAGATATTGCAGGCGAAACCGCTTCGCAGAGTCGATGCTTTTCACAATGGCCGGGTTGCCACCTGGTTCGAATATGATGAGTTTCAGGATTCAACCCTGGTGACTGCAGAAGCCGATGCCTGGGGCAACGGGAGTATCGGTGACTTCAAGTACGACTATAATTTTACTCTCCGTACCGACGAGGGCAATGACTATCAGACGCTTCAGCGATTTCGTGGAGCGGTGAGCTACCGCTCGCTGGCTCGTCTGTCAATCGGTGACAACTGGCCCGCATACCATAAATCCATACTCCGGCAGCAGCGCGTAAGGGGATTTGAACTCAATCTGGCTACTCCCAGGAATTTCGTCGGTCTCGATTTCGTCTGGGGAAAGGCGGCCCGCTCCATTGAACCCTTCGTGGTGAACGAATCGATATTCGCTTCCTGCAGCACTCATAACGATTCCGCCGCTGCGTATGCACCGGGTACCTATGAACGGGATATCAAGGCGCTGCGCCTTTCATTCGGCACGCCGTTACTTTTCGGTGCCTCGATTTCGGTTTTCAAGGCAACCGACGATGCCGGCTCGATCAATCAACTCACCCTGATCGATTCCACCATCAACGACACGATTTTTACCGGGCGCAGGCCAATGGATAACCTGGTATACGGTGCGGACGCCCATCTTTCACTTCTGAGGGGAAAAACACAACTCTACGGTTCGTTTGCCATGAGCTGGCTGACACGTGATATCTCCGAGGGCTCCATTTCATCAAGGGAAATAAGCGACTACTTTGCATCGGATATCACACTTCCCAGTCCCGAGATATTCTCCCGGATTCTTATCGTCAATGCCACCACCGTTCCTCTGCCCCTCCCGGTCGATACGACGCAGACCGTTAACGGCAATGCACTCATGGGGGCGATGAACTGGGATGCCGGTATCAGATGCAACCTCCCACTTCCCGGAGTGCGGTACCGAGGTGATTTCAAATACTATTTCATCGGTCCCAATTACGCTTCGCTGGGGAACCAGTTTCTGATGACTGACCGCGCGGGGTTCCTTTTCAATAATGAAGCGCATCTGTGGGATAACCGGCTCTTTTTTCGCGCAAAGTTCAACTGGTATCAGAAGGATATCTTCGAAATAACCGGTACACCTACCGCGGTTATCAACTCGTCGCTGAGCGGTTCCATGACGCTGCAGGATAATCTGCCGACACTGACACTTCTCGGATCCGTCAATGATGAGACCGCGCGCACCGACCACGCGGACGATCCCGGCCGGGAAACCGAATTCTATACACTGGGAGGTTCGGTAGTGTACGCGCCGCACCTCGGCAGAGTCACCCCCTCGTTGACTCTTTCCTATTACAACGCCACGACCGGTATCAGCACCAGCAACCTCCCGGAACCGTTCTCGATGCGCTCACACATTGTCGTCGCGAATATTACAACTCCGATTGATAATTTTCTTTTGGAACCATGCGTTTCATTCTCGATGAATGCAACCACCGGAGATGTTCCGCTTACCCTTATCACCGTCACCGGCGGCAGTCGTCTGCATATCGTGCCGAAAGTCTTCATCGCGGATCTGCTTCTCGGGTTCAACCGTACCGTTGATGACCGGAGCGCACGGCAGAATGACCTGTCGCTGAAATTGAGCGGCCGATATGATATCTCCGAGCGCCATTCGCTCTGGCTTGACGCAGGAATAAAGCGGCATCCCGATACGAAATTCGACCAGCGGTTCAGACTCAATTATGAGCTTCGCTACTGAGATCGGATCGGGGTGAAACCTCCGTTCCGATTCGCCGCACGGCAAGACATGCGCGAATACCCAAAATGACTCTTCCGGCTATCAGATTGAATTTCGTTTTACCGTAGCGTCGCGGACGGTGTTTCACCGTTACCTCCGCTACTCTCCCTCCATGTCTCTCAACCAGATCAGGGTAGAAATAGTGAGCTGATTCGAAGAGAACGCTGTTGTATCTTTCGATCGACGCAATACAGTTCCTTTTCATGCACCGGAGCGCGCAGCCGGCATCGCTGATCGATCCGCCGGCAACAGATTTCCTGAAGCGGTTGGCAATGCACGATACTGCCTTTTTCAGGACGGGATCAACGCGACGTCGCCGTACACCGCATACCATATCATATTTCTCAAGCATCGGTAAAAGACGTGGAATGTCGGACGGATCGTTCTGCAGATCACCATCCATAGTGACCAGTATGTCACCCTTTGCTTCATGCATACCCCGGAGGAGTGCCGCATCCTTACCGTTTTCTCCGACAAGAGAAAGTACTTTTACTTCAGGATGTTCTTTCGCTGTTTTTTCTGCAATAGATAGTGTTGTATCGGTAGAGTGATCATTGATAAAGATGATTTCAAACAGCAGGTTGACCGAATTCATCACGGGGATAATTTCATGCGTAATCGGCCTGATGCACATTTCCTCATTACGAACGGGGATGAGTATTGAAATCATACATTCTCAGAAGGTGCTTCTACATGTCCATTCGGCAGCTGCTTCATCTTCGAAATGTCGTCAGAGACGAAGCATACGGCAGACCGGTGCATTCCTGAATGGGGACGATGGCAATTAATAGCCCCTTGCCGAGTTCATTTCGTTCTGAATACGGCAAAATGATTTTTGTATTATGTCAAATGCCATCTTTTTTTTACGGTCATTCGTGACAATGCCCATTCCATTGAGTCCCGCCGGTAAATCTTTATCGTTCGGTTTTTTGCGGTATTCCATGAAATCATTGTAACACCAGACGACGGCACCGTTGCAGATATCCCTGTTGCTCCGGATTGCTTCAATCTGTTTTTCATGAAACAATGCCTGAAAATTTTCGCTGTAATCCTTTTTGAATGTGCTTTCCACCGGACCGGGAAGCCTCGCTTCCGGATTGTGCAGACCTGCGGCGGAGGATGCGCCGAATTCAGTTATGATCATCGGTTTTCCGGGGCACTCCTTCCGTATCGCCTTGAAAAGCGACGGCAGCATGGCAATAGAACCGAAATACCAGCCGAAATACTCATTGACGGAAACAACATCCACATACTCATATGCCTTGTCGAACTGATAATTGAAGGAGGTGTAGGTTACCAGACGGGTCGGATCAGTCGTTCGGGTAAAATCGGACAAATACTTCACATAAAGTGCAACACGGTTTTTCACACTGTGTATCTCGTTGGCGATACACCAGAGTCCGATGCAGGTATGGTTCCCGTGCGCATCGATGAGTGATTTCATATATTCTGAGGCACGTTTCTGCCCTTCCTCGTTCCCTATAAAACCGGGGTATGATTTCCAGGCGGGCATTTCATCCATGACAATCAGTCCCAGACTGTCGCACAGTTCGTATACATCCGGATGCTGCGGGAAATGTGCGATACGAAGCATATTGGCACCGGTTGATTTGATAGTCGCAAGATCGACGCATCGTTCTTTTCTCGTCAACAACGGTCCCTTATTCCCCGTTACATCGTGCCTTCCGAATCCTCGCAGAAAAACAGGTTTTCCATTCAAGTGCAACGCACCGTCAACAATATGCAGTTGCGAAAACCCTCGTTTGATTTGAAACGGTTCCCCCGGTACATTGTCCCAGTAGGGGGTCAGTTCAATGTCATAGAGATAGGGGTGATCAGGGGTCCATGCGGTGACTTTTCCGACAGTCACCGTACAGGCACGTCCCGTAAAACGGTATTCCAATATTGTTTTTTTCTTCGGGGATACCACTGATAGAATCATGCTGTCGGGGGATGTGGGTTTCGAGTCGTACGAGACCGACAATTTGAACGTACTGTCCGACACATAACGCGTTCTGAGCCGACAGTTGTCGATTCGCTTACGGGGCAGTGCAAGCAGTCGCACACTGCGGACCAGTCCGCCGTATATCCACCAGCCGTTGCAGTTGTGGTCGGGGAAATCGTTCCGCATTAACCTGTTGTCAACACGTATGGTAATGCGTACTTCTTTTTTATTCAGCAGGAATCGGGTGATATTAATTGTAAAAGGAAGGTACGCGTGCCGACTTTCTCCTGCGTATTCACCGTCGATGAATATTTTTGCCCGCAGACAGACGCCGTCCGACTCGAGGACGTAATCAGCATCATCCTTATACTGTATCTTTACAGTTGTCGAATACCAGCCGAATCCGTCTTTATGATTCCCGAGTGACTCGTTGAGATTGTAACTGTGAGGAACCTGTATTTTTTCAGCAGGGATCGAATCATTATCCACGGCATAGTGTATGCTGCTATCCGATTCGGTGAAAAGGAAGCTCCAGTTTTGAAGCGTTACCGTATCTGTTGTAGAATATGCGCTCCATGAAAAGGCATACACAACCCAATAAAAGAGTACCCCTATGGAAACACTTTTCTTTCCGATGCCGAAATACGCTGTATCGGTATCGGATACAGCGTTATTAATTGCATCTTCCTTCATTAATCACACGATCCGGTTGCCTCGAAAGCCCCGATATCAGGTGGACGGGTTACACCGCGTTCAACGTTGTCGATATCATCAGATGGTGCGGAGCCCGGATCGCCTCTGCCGAAGCATGGTGAAGTATCCTTGATCTTCGTTTCCCTGTAGGTGGCTGGAGAAATATTACAGAACTCCGGGTCATCACTGATATTGCCATTGGTTCCGCCGTAGCCGCCGTGCTGAATGTCGCAGTTACTCACTGCTGGGCCGATCGTTCCAGGTTCAAAATAAATATCCGGATATTCGGAAGCCGTATTGTTCCATAAAATGCAGTTTATGATTTCAGATTTTGAGTTGTTACTGTAAATTGCGCCTCCCCCGTAATAGGTATCGGTTGCTGTATTGCCGCTGAAGGTGCAATTGACGATAGAAACCGGATCGTATTCCTGCGCCGCAAGATACAGACGTATGGCACCTCCGTTTTCTGCGGTATCTCCAAGAAAAACCGAATTCGTGACGCGATGTATTCCCCAACAACTGCTGTAACTTATCGCTCCTCCATCCTTGGCAGAGGTATTGAAAGAAAATGAACACTTGTCAATAATACTCTGATTGTTCGAACCTTGTATTGAAACTGCGCCACCCCCGTAAGTACCAATGTCGTCGGTTTGGATATTACTGATAAAATTGCACCCGATGATCTTGAGCCCGTTTCCATTGGCGTGTATTGCACCTCCATAGGTTCTTGCCGAGTTGCCTTTAAAAACGGAATTGATTATTGTCAGTGAACCTCCCCAAAAGTTGATTGCACCTCCCGCTTCTCCCGCCTTGTTATTAAAAAAGCTCGAATTGTTTATCGCTACAGTTGCGTCGTTTTCATTATAGTCATTGATAAAGAGACCTCCGCCGTAAGTGTTATAACTATCTGTTAGGCCATTCTTTTCAAATGAACAATTTTCAAATAGCACTGTACTTCCATTTACATATGCACCGGAACCATACCAGGCCCCATTATTCTCAATGAAATTACAGTTGTTCACTGTTTGAATGAGTGATGGGTTCACGACTAACCCCCCGCCGTAATATTCTCCTCCGGAACCTTCGTCGGGATACCCGCCGGTTATGGTAAACCCGTCAATCACGCAATTCGCCCCGGTAACCACATGGTAAGAGTTTCCATCCGGGTCAGTATTTCCGTGCTCGTGGTCGATATTACCATTCAGGGCCGTCACGTAGAGTTCAGGGTTTCGTATACCACCTCCGGACGGATAACCTCCAAGCAGGTTCACACCGTTAACCAGTGCAAAGGTGGATGCCCGATCATCAGTACCATCCGGATTCGCTTCGCTCTCATCCGGATAATAGACGCCCGTTGCGACATGAATTTCGTTGATCGGGCTGTTCGGGGCACTTGCTGCTGCAAGCGCATCCTGAACATAGCGGAAGGCATTCTCCCATGACGCTCCTGTGTACGGTTCGTTGGCATTTTGACTCACGTAAGCGACCGGACCTATATCATCATCAACAATAGTGTAGGTGAAGGTTGGAATACTCCCGACTGTTGCACCGTCAGTCGCGTTAACGAGGTTAATTTCTATTGTCTCGTACCCTTCGCCCAACGGATCATCCACAATCGTCAACTGGATCGTTTTCGAGGTGTTGCCGGCATCAAAACTCAGTGATCCGTTGATAGGAAGATAATCACTGCCGCTTTCCGCCGAACCACTCACTGATAGATCTACTGAATGCGTCAAGCCGGTACCAGGTGACGGGCTTGCCGTTACCGTAATGGTCTGTGAAGATCCCGTTTCACTACCCGTTCCGCTGGAGGTAGTGAAAGAAATAACCGATGGATCATTGTTGATAATTGTATACGTATACGTTTCATTTGTTCCAAGTGTGAGATTAGTTGGATTCGATAACCTGATGACAACTGTTTCATCGGCCTCATTGAGTCCATCCTCTTCTATTACAAGCGGGACCGCCAGGTAATCGTGTGCATCATTAAAATTCAGTGTACCATCAGCAAGGGTATAGTCGTCACCACTCGCCGTGCCACCGCTTACCACCGCATAATCCACCGACCCGGTCTGACCGTTCGGCAATGCAGCCGAGAGAGAAACTGTTATGGTCGGTTCGGCAAACGATTCAAGCCCCGAGCCTTCAACCGACTCGAAGGCGACCGTCCGGTCATCGTTCAGAATCGTATAGGTATAGGTAGACGGGCTGCCGAGTTCAATTCCCACTGAAGGACTCGACAATGTAACAACCACTGTTTCATCAGGTTCCACCATCTCCTCATCGATAATAGTAATCGTAATGGTCTGCGACAGGTTGACGGCATCGAACGTGAGGGATCCGCTCGTCAACGTATAGTCGTTTCCATTGCTTGCGGTACCGTTACTGGTTGCTGCATAATTAACAGTATAACTCTGACCGACCACCGGCACCGGACTGACCGATACGGTAACCGCAGCTGAAGTCTGCGATTCCAAACCTGATCCGTTTGCGGAAGCAAAAAACACGGTCCGGTCGTCATCGATAATCGTATACGTGAATTGCGAAGGACTGCCAAGAACCGCTCCGCCGGTCTGGTTTACAAGTGTGATAATGACGGTTTCATCCGCTTCTGCAGCGGCATCGCTGATAATAGAAAACGGGATCGTTTGTGAAGGCGTTGTCGAAGTGAAGGTAAGTGTACCGTCATCAAGCGTGTAGTCGGTTCCGCCGCCGGTTGCCGTGCCACCTACTGAATAATTCACCGAAAAGGTCTGCCCGGAACGTGGCGCAGGATTTGCCCTCACGGTAATGACCGGTGAAGCGACCGATTCGCTGCCCGAGCCGTTCGGTGTCGTGAAGGCGATAATCACCGGATCGTTATCGGTGATGGTATATGTGTAGGTGACCACCGTTCCAAGTAACAGGTTGGTCGGACTCGACAACGTAATGACAACCGTTTCGTTAGCTTCGTTGATCGCATCATCAATTATCGTAAGCGGTACCGTGCGGGAACTGTTCGATGCATCGAAAATCAAGGTGCCGTTTGCAAGGGTATAGTCGGTCCCATTGCCGGTTGCCGTGCCACCGGTTACCGCATACTGTACCGACCCGGTTTGACCGGTCGGCAATGCAGATGAAAGTGAAACGGTAACAGTCGGACCGGTACCCGATTCAGGACCCGAGCCCGAAGCCGATGCAAAGGCGACCGTCCGGTCATCATCGATAATTGTATACGTAAATTGCGAGGGACTTCCAAGCGTCGCACCGCCGGTCGGATCCACAAGCGTGATAATGACCGTCTCATCTCCTTCAGTTACGGCATCTCCGGCAATGGAAAGCGGGATCGTTTGTGAAAACGTTGCTGAAGTGAAGGTAAGCGTGCCGTTATCAAGTGTATAATCGGTTCCTCCGCCGGTCGCCGTACCGCTCAGTGTATAGCTCACCGAGTAGGTCCGGCCGGAAAGAGGTATCGGATTTGCCGTCACGGTAATGGCAGGCGAGGCGACCGATTCACTGCCCGATCCACTCGATGCCGTGAAAGCGATAGCCGGTGGAACGATGTTCCACTTTGCATACAGCGTTACATCTTCCGTCCCCATTTCAAAATCTGCTTCATCGGTATACTCCACCTCACCATCGGCGGTAGTTGACCATCCGGCGAAAGCCCAGTCCGTCTTTTCAAACGCGTTTGCTGCAAGCGCCACCGTCGAGGAACTAGGCACATTCTGTGGAGGCATCTCACCGGTTGCGTCCTCGTCGTTCTTATCAAAGGTAATGGAGTGAAAATCAGTTGACCACTGCGCGTAGAGGATCACGTTTTCAGTACCCATCGTGTATTCCGCCTTGTCGGTATACTCTATTGCACCATCGGTACTGCTCGACCATCCGGCAAACGCCATCCCGTCACGTTGAAACTGATTCACGGAGAGATGGACCGTCACGTCGCAGGCGATTGTCTGTGGCGGCATCTCACCGGTTGCGTCCTCCGCGTTTTTATCAAAGGTAACCGTGTACGGATTCGGTGTCCACACGGCAAACAGCTCAAGATCCTCCGCTCCCATCGGAAAAACCGTTTCGAGCGGGTAGTTCGCACCGCTGCCGTCAGAAGCCGTATTCCATCCGGAAATCGTGTATCCTTCACGTACCAGTGAACTTCCGGAGGCCGTGGTAACCGGTTCGTTGTAGTCGCTCGTTACCGCGTCGGGCACCGAACCACCGGTGTGACCGTTACCGCTATAGGTGATCGTGTAACTATTGACCGCCCAGCAGGCATAGAGCGTCACGTCTGAATCGGGCATGATAAACGTTTCACCCGCGTTGTAATATTCGCCAAGCTCCGGATCACTCTCGGTATTCCAGCGGTCGAAACTATATCCGGTACGGGAGAGGTCTCCCGCCGCGCCGACTTCAACCTCTGTATCGTAGGTAAAGTCGACCGCTTCAGGAACATTCCCGCCGTCACTGCCGTTGCCGTCGTAGATGACGGTGTAGGTATTGATTTCCCACACTGCATAAAGAGTATCGTTTTCTTCGACCGTAATAGAACTGTTGGGCGCATACGTTTCCCCGCTGCCGTCAGCGGCGGTATTCCAGCCGGAAAAGGTATATCCTTTCCTGCTTAAAATTCCCGGTCCGGCCACCGTTACCTCGCTGCCTGATTCTCCGCTCACCGGTTCCGGCTCCACGCCTCCGGTATTGCCGTTACCCCGATACGTGATGGTGACGATGGGACTGCTGGTCCAGCGGGCGTAAAGAGTAATATTTTCACCCGCCATAACAAACGTCGCACCGGGTGAATAACCGGTTCCACCCTCCGCCGCGGCTGTCCAGCCGATGAATGAATAGCCCTCCCGGACAAGAGCACCGCTGTTGCCTGCGACCGTGACCACATCTCCCTCGCGGTAATGTTTCGCGTCAACTGGTACCTCTCCACCGTCAGCATTGTTTGCATCGTAGATTACCGTAACCGTCGGGTTGCTGGTCCACTGCGCATACAGCGTTATATCCCTGTCACCCATTTCCAGAAGGTCGTTCTGTCCGTAGGTGGTTCCGCTGCCGTCCGGTTCGGTATTCCACCCGATGAAGGTATATCCCTCGTTACTCAGAATTTCACCGGTGCCCGGAATCGTTATCAATTCACCCGAACGATACGAGAGTTCAGTCTCGGTGGTATCTTCCCACGTCGCACCGTTAGCGTCAAATTGCAGGGTATGGCTAGGATTGGGAATCCACTCCGCGTAAAGCGTGACATTTTCCGTTTGTGAGGCGAATCCGATTTCGGAATCGAGTGTATCACCACTTCCGTCGGTGGTCTGATTCCACCCGCCGAATGTATATCCTCTGCGGGTAAGATTACCGTTGTTTTCAAGCAGTGTCGCCAGTGCCTCAGAATCATAGATATTCGTATCAACCGGTGCTTCTCCGCCCGTATTCCCGTTGCCGTTATAAACTATCCGGTAGAGCACACTCACGTGCACTTCCGGACTGACGGTTTCACCCCACGTATTGGTTATCCGGCAATAGTATTCTCCCGCTTCTGCTGCGGTGACATTATCCAATACGAGCATATCTCCGGTTGCGGAGTCAATCAGGACACTGTCGTGATACCAGCTATAGACGAGGTTACCGGTACCCGCAGCTGTCACCTGAAGCGTGCAGGGTGCTCCCACCTCAAAGGAGAGGTCCGTTTCATTTACTATGGCGACGGAGGGAGTCACCGCTTTGTAAAAAGTGATCGTTGAATCGGTCACTTTCGCCTCGGGGTCGTAGCAGACCGCGATCGTGAGCGTATGGAGTCCTTCGGCAAGATCCGAAAACTCAATTTCGTACATTCCCGAAGTGACCTCCTGCCAGTCAGACCACTCTCCGTCATCAAGCAATTGCCGGAAGAGACTCGTCTCACGGGATATCTGGTTGCCCTGCAGAGAGAGGTGCACGGTATCCGCCGAGACCGTGTCACCGTCCCAGAATTCGGAACCCTCAAGATCGACCGTGAAATTGGGCTGAAGGAAATCCGGAGAATCGGGATCGTAGTAGCTCGGCAGAGGCTCACAGATAAAAAGAAAAGAGAACGATACGATAAAAAACAGCAATCGCTTCATAAGTTAAACTCCAATGTACATTTTAACAGAATCAAAAAACGGGGAAGAACTTAAATTTATAGTCGCAATATTCCTGTTCAAAACCAGTCGTGCCGTAATCAACGCGGACAGGTGAATTTCCGGATTCAAGCGGAAACGAATAAAATTTCCAGCACGAACCTCACCGGCAATCGTAATTGTCGGTTCGCTGATTCAGCAATTCCATCCCTGTAAAAATAGGTGGTTAAAGACAATAAAAGCAAAAATTTCAGCCCATCGGCGTATGAAATGGATGGTTGAGCCACGGGAGATTTTTATCCGTTCTTTGAAGGAATCATACAACCACTTTTAAATCAGTGGATTGCATTGAACGATACAACATACTTCGAAGAAGCACGGTCAGCACTGTTGGTGACCTGGCTGGTTATTGCTAACGTGGAAACATAGGTTCTGCAGCAGAAAAAGTATTCTCATGGACGGCCATCTGCAAATACATCCTGCGGTGGTGGGGGGCGGAGAGTGAACTGATCGTGGTGAAGCAAAAACTGGAGGAGTATGGAAGTCGCCTTATAACCTTGCTTAAACCAAAGGATTATGAGATACTTAGTATTCCGGACTATTACTTGAACTCCGATTCTGGATCTGTAATGCCTTCAACAGAAAAAAAAATCAGCATCATTGTACCCTGTTACAATGAAGAGGAAAATGTTCGTACGGTATACGATGAAATCACCCGCGTAGTGAGTACGGAGCTTTCCGGTTATAATCTTGAACTCCTTTTTGTCGATGACCACAGCAGCGACCGGACCTTTACTCTCCTTAAAGAAATCGCACAAAAAGATCCCCGGGTGATCGTTCTTCGTCTCTCACGGAATTTCGGGCATCAGCGTGCGATTTTTACGGGAATGAAGCAGGCCACCGGCAGTGCTGCGGTGCAGCTCGACTGCGATCTGCAGGATCCTCCTTCACTACTTCCGGCATTCATCCGGAAATGGGAGGAAGGGTTTCATGTGGTCTACGGAATCCGGCAACGGCGCGAAGAGTCCTGGCTGATGCAGCGGTTGCGTCATGCGGGGTACGGCATCATCAATCTGCTCAGCGAAGCTTCCCTGCCTCCAGATGCCGGCGATTTCCGGTTGATCGACCGGACTATTATCGATGCCCTGCGCCGCCTCGACGACGACCAGTTCTATCTGCGTGGAGCAATTGCCGCGATGGGATTCCGGCAGACGGGGATTCCCTACGACCGGCCGGCGCGACATGCCGGCAAGAGCAAGTACTCACTATGGAAACTGCTGAAACTGGCGGTCAATGGCATACTCGACCATTCGGTGATTCCTTTGCGGGCGGCGATATGGACCGGCCTGTTCGTTTCGTTCGGCTCCATGGTTCTTCTTATCGTGTATCTTGTTTCCTGGCGTCTAGGGATCGGCAACTGGCCGCGCGGATTCGCCACCACCACGCTTTTGATTCTTTTTTCAATCGGGCTTAATTCCGTTTTTCTGGGTATTCTCGGAGAATATCTCGGCCGCATCTACCGGGTGCTGAAAAAAACGTCCCGTATTCACATCGAGGAGCGGGTCAGCGGTGGTCGGAGCGCGACAGAACACTGAAGAGACTTACCCCCGCCGGAAGGGGAACTCTCCGGGCTATCACCGCTTCAAAAAGAAGGTATCCGCGCAGCAGCGCATTAAGGGGACGGGGTACCGGAAGAAAATCGTGAGAGGCTTCGGCTCCCCCCAGCAGTTTTTTGATGTTCCTGAATAAAAAAAGCGGTATGACGAACAGGAACTTGTAGTAGGTGAGATAGGAAATCCGTAACTCCGTACCGTCGACAAGTTGACGGAATGAACCGGTCGAATAGCGTCGGACATGCCGGTTCCAGACGTCGTGACTTCCCCACAGAAAACGATAGGCGGGCACGGAAACAAGCACTATGCCGTCCCGTTCCAGCACTCTTCCGAATTCCCTTCCGGCAAGCTGATCCTGCTCAAGGTGTTCAAGCAGTTCCAGCGCGATAACCGTCCCGATGGAACCGTTCCTGAAGGGCAGCTGTTGCGCATCACAACAGACCACCGCGGCGAGCGGTTGCCGTTGTTTCGCCAGACGGCATGCCTCGAAGGAATAATCGGCGCTGATCAACCACGTACCGCTCGAGGCGGGGGAGAATTCATTCGGTCCGCAGCCGATATTCAACAGATTGGCGGCGTGTTTGCGCCGGAAGCGGGCAAGCAGCATATCCGCCAGAGCATAGTGTCCGGCGAACCAGTAGTAGTCACTCCCGAGCTGGTGGTAGAACTGCTGTTTTGTTGCTTCGTTTTTCACTGTATGGTATTTCCGGTGCGGATTGTTTGTACGTATCGAGATTTTTTACAGCTCCCACCAGGGCACGGCAAAGCAGGTTTCACTGAGCTGCAGGGGTTCCGGTACCGAACAGATGATCAGTTCTCCCGCAATAGTCTCCTGCGGAAAGTATTCCCTGAATGAGCGGAACCCGCTTGTATGTTTTTTACCCGGTTGTGCGGTGGCTTTTATTTCGATGAGAAAGATTCTCCCGTTATGCTCGATGACACAATCGACTTCAGCACCGCTGTACGTACGGAAATGGTACAGCGCATTCGGCATGCCTGCTTCCTGGAGATGTTTCTGCACTTCCAGAAATACCCACGTTTCAAATAGTGCACCATGATTGGGGTGGGTAAGAATGCCTTCAGGGGAACTGATCGACAACAGATAGGTCAAAAAGCCGGTGTCGGCGAAGAAGCCTTTCGGTTTTCCCGCAATCCGTTTGATGGAATTTTTTGAGAATGCCGGAATGGTATACCACTGGAAAGTCGCTCGGGCTATTTCAGTCCATGCTTCCGCCGTATTGCGATCGATGGCAAGTTCCCGCCCCAGGTGGGCATAATTAATTTCATGGCCGCTTAATGCCGCAAGAAGCATGATGAACCGGCTGAACTTCTGCAGGTTTGTCGGGTTGGCGGTTCGGCGGACATCCCGTTCGATATACGTTCGCAGGTAGGAGCGCCAATAATCGTTCAGCAGATCCTGCGGCAGATCAATTGTTCCCGGATATCCTCCCCTGAACGCCCGCCTGATAAAATTTTCCGGTCCGGTTGAATTCTGCAGCATGTCCAGAGTGAATGTACCTTCCTTGAGCCATCTCTGCAGCAGTGATGGTTTTTCAAGACTGCCGGTCAGTTCTCGAAACGACAATCCCATCAGATTAATGACAGCCGCGCGTCCTGCCAGTGATTCCGCGACATCGCTCAGGATTGACAGGTTTTGTGAGCCGCTCAGAATATATTGCCCGGTTGATTTCTGCCGGTCGACATGGCGTTTTATCGGACCAAGCAGTTCGGGTGCATACTGAATCTCATCAAGAAACAGGGGTGCGGGGTTGTTCTGGAGAAAATACTCCGGTTCGGTGCGGGCATTTGCAATATCCATCACCGGATCGAAGGTGATCGTTTTTACTTTATTCGAAAAACAATGTTCAATAAGAGTTGTTTTTCCGACCTGGCGGGCACCGGTTATCACTATGACCGGAAAGTGATCAAAAAGGCGTTTCAATTTTGATTCAAGGTATCGTGAACGGTAGTTCATAGTAATAATATATGAATGCTATTCAATAAATTCAATATAATTATTAAAATAATAATTAAAAACATGAATTAAATTCATATTATTACGTATCGTACGTTTATGAATTGTTACCGCTTCGTGTTTTTTAACGGGTGACAGGATCCGCGGTACCCCGATACACTGCCATATCTCCCGATCGTACGATCATTCCGGCGCGGCCCTCAACTGCAGGACCGAAAATCATATCTGCCTCCTCCGGCGACGGTACGTTTTTATTATGCCACCGGTATCGGGCAAGATAGTTCCAGATTCGCGGCCACAGAAATCCCTGTTCAACGTGAAAGGATGCCGCCCTACCGATGGTGGAATCAGCGAAAGCGACAATATCGCGGGTATGAAGTGCCTGCTTTCGACCGTTGGCACCGATGTATCCCGCCTGTTTGAGCAGGTTTTCATGCAACGGCCGTGTGTGGAAATTTCCACGCCAGGGCTCATAGTGCGGTCGGGGAATGAACCAGAAAAAAAGGAGATTCAGCAGTGCGCACACGAGCATCAGGTACTTCCGCTGCCGGGGGAAGCCGTTTTTAAGCAGTACCCACATGCCGAAGAATCCGAGCACCGAAGCATAATAATAGGAAAAAGAGAGCAGGAACACCGTGCCGTACAGTAGTACCGGAGCGAGAGCAAGCAGCACCGGAATCCACTCTTTTCGCGGTGTGGTGCGCAGAAAATACCAGGTGAGAACGAGGCCTCCCGGACCGATTACGCCAAAGGCGTATATGCAGAAACGGAGCGCACACCGCAGATTCTCGCGCAATGGGGCACCGAGCAGTACGGAACTTGCGTAATAGAATTTGACATTCATGGCGTTGGTCGCCTTGAACGGATCGACCCCCCAGCTTGCCATGCGGGTGGGGAGGTACCATGAAAGTGAGACGACCGCTCCGATGAGGACAAGCTGCAGCCAGATCCTGAGCGGGTAGCGCCCGCGTATGAGCAGATAGAGAAACGGCGGACCCAGCATGATGAGCGTATCCTGCCGGAATCCGATACCGACCGCGAAGATGACTCCCGTCACCAGCGGTGACCACTCTTTCGCTTCCATTTTATAAAGGGAATACGCCATCCACGTACCGATGGTGAGAGAGACCGCATGAACGATGGGGATGGCGGGAAAAAACAGGGTAAGTGGAAAGGTTCCGAGAAAAAGGATGTCAAATGGTTTCCGTTGTTTGGCCAGATACCAGCAGGGGAGCATGAGCGAGAGGTACACGAGGTTTTGCAGCTGCTGGACAATGTAGGGGTTGTGCACCGGAAGGTGAACAAGTCTGCCGAAGAGGACGTGAAAGAGGTAGCCCGGTGCATGCGGCTGATCGATCGTGATGTCGAAACGTTCGATAATGGCCAGTGCATAATTGACCGAGTCGTAATGGTAGGGGTAAGGAGTACCGGCAACAATAAAAATCAACGTCCACAGCACCATCATGACCGGAACTTCCGGGGTCATGAAGAACCTGGTGAGAAAAGCGTATATGGATGGTTTCTGATTCATACTGTCAGGCCGGATCCGGTATCGGTGTATGACGAAACACCGAATTGCTGGGATTGAAAAGTAGTATCAGTTGTGGAAATTGTACATTATCCGGTTCCTATGGTGCAATGTTCAGGAACAATGGCATTGCCCGGTCACCGGTAATGCTGTTCACCGGTGTGGAGCGGGTTGTGATAGAGTCAGAAAAACGGACCTGTTGCTTCAGTATCGATAAAAAGTAAAATAATGTTTCCTGTCAGAAAACGATTTTTATACCTAAGTGCTTTATTGGTCTTTAAAAACAGTGATAAATTTCGTATATTAAATAGTACAGGGATAAATTTGCTGAATTATTCGAAAACAGGGTAGGGGGATATGGTTGATCCATTTGAGTATCTGAATTATCGCAAACTACTGAAAGATCTGTACGAGGAACGGAAAGCAGAGCAGTCTTTCTTTTCGTACCGGTACATTGCCCAGAAAGTGGGATTTTCCTCTGCCGGATTTTTTACCAACATTATTCAGGGGAAGCGGAACATCTCACCTGAATATATATTCAAATTTGCCGAGGTATTCAAGCTCAATAAAACGGAGAGTGAGTACTTCGAGCTGCTGGTGAATTTCGATCAGGCCAAGGATCATGTCCGCAAACGATTTTATTTTGAAAAAATTCTCGGACATAAGAAGTCGAAAATTAAAATTACCGATGCGCAGCACTATGAATTTTACAGTGCCTGGTTTTATACGGCGATTCGGGAATTGATCGATATTTACCCTTTCAGGGGTGATTACGAGGAGCTCGCGAAACGGGTTTCGCCTCCGATCAAAACAAGTGATGCAAAAAAAGCGGTTGAACTGCTCGAAAAAATCGGTTTTATCCGGAAACGTGAAGAAGATGGTGTCTATGAACAGACGGATACATTCATCACCACCGGATATGAAGCGAAATCGATCGCGATCAATAATTTTCTGATGGGAATGTCCGATCTGGCCAAAGAGGCGATTGACCGGTATCCCCGTGATAAAAGAGACATCTCTTCATTGACGTTCACCGTCTCCGGGGAGGGAATGTCCACAATTCTGGAACGTCTGAAAAGTTTCAGGCGTGAAGTGCTCGAAATTGTCCGTGAGGATAAAAGTCAGAAACGGCAGGACCGGGTGTATCATATCAATTTCCATGTGTTTCCTCTGACGAAAGTATGATGCCTAATCCTCTGATGCGCATTGTTGCTTTACTTGCACTGCTTGCAGGCACGCTTCTTCTGCCGGGATGTACTCTTGACGGCGGATCTGAAGTCATTGCCTACGACGGCGGGTCTGAGGTTATCGCTTACCTGGTAACCGAAGATGAACAGCCGGTTGCAAACGCAAAAGTCACGTTATACGGGTTGTCTTCCGCATCCGATACACTATTTATCGATTCGGTTTATTCTGACGAAAAAGGGAAGTTTGTAGTTGACAGCGCTCCACCGGCTCATTATCTGATTACCGCATCTTTCAACGACGATTCTCTTGTACTGCCCCCCTATTCACTTGACGTGGATTCCGGAGTGATACGCTACAATCTCGATACACTCGTCATGATTGTCCCGGGGGCAATACAGGGAGCGGTGGTTCTTGAACCCGGGGCGCCGGATGCGGACATCCGCTGTTATATCGCCGGAACGTCATTTGATGCAACCACGAACTCCACGACTCCCGCATTTACCATCATCGGAATTTATCCGGTTGATACATTATATGAGCTTACGGTAAGCGCGTCCGGCTATCTGCGACAGGTTCTTCCCGACATACCGGTGACAGCGGGAAAAGTAACCGTGCTCGCCGATACCATTCGACTGGTACCGGACCCCGGCGGGGCTCCCAAGGTAGCGCCTGAAGGATTGACGGTCGCCTATGATACGGTCTCCGGCAATGCATCCGCGGTCTGGAATACCGTCAATGTGGACGATGTCGAACGGTACATCGTATACCGCTGCACCGGATCAGGCTGTCGCGCCGATACCGTTGACGATACCTCGGTCGTGATAACCATCTTTACGAATACGGATGATACGGTTGCGAGGACCGTGCTCATTCAGGTTTCAGCATTGGATAACGACAATAACGAAGGTCCGCGCTGTCCGCATGATACGATTGAGGCTATTCCTCCCGCATGGATGCGGATCAGTACTTCCATTTCCCGAGTGGCTGATCTGGGAACAGTCGATACCGCCTATGTCACCATGAGCTTTACCAGCAGGATCAAGTCGGTCGTTGAATGGACGTGGTGGGCCGATGATCCCGATTCGGTGATTGACCGCCGGAGCGGTGAGGAACTGCAGAGCGGCAGTGATACGATCGTATGGTTGATCTCCTCCGACAAGAAACGATTGTATGTATCGCTTACCGACGACCGCGGCGGAGTAACGGTTGACAGTATTGACGCGCGGTCGTTGCTGCCGATTGATGTATGGGTTACCGTCGACAGCCTTCTTACTGCCCGTTCCTATGCAGGCGCGGCCGCGGTAAACGGTGCGGTATTCGTTTTCGGCGGCGGAATGCTCATGCAGAATGGCACTTACCTCAGTCAGAAAACAACCGAGCGGTATGACGTTGCTACCGGCGAATGGAGTCGGGTCGCATCAATGCAGCAGAAACGTTTCATGGCGGCAAGTGCCGTGGCGGACGCCAGAATATATGTATTCGGCGGGTCTGACGGGGCGAAGGACCTGGCAACCGTTGAACGGTATGATCCGGAAGCAGATGTATGGGAGATTATCGATACCATGGATCAGGCGGTGGTTGGTGCATCGGCTGCGGTTATCGACGGAATTATCTACATTACCGGCGGACTGACCGGAACAAGTGACTCCCTGAAATATCTCAACTCGGTTACCTCGTATGATCCGGTGAGCGGGGAATGGGGCAGCGCCGGGACACTCGCGGTCGGACGTCAGCTGCATCAGACGGTTGCCGTCGAGAACATGCTTATAACCATTGGCGGTCTCGAGATCAATCCCGAATCGGAATTGCCGTCGCCATTGGGGAGTTTCGAATGTACATCAATCGGTTCCGCCGGGGTGTGTCCGTTGTCTATCGCCGAAATCCCGGGCGGGCGATGCCGGTTCGGTGCCGCGGTGGTTGCCGATAAACTGGTTTTTTTCGGTGGAACCGATGTCATCGACAGGGTAAGCCCCCTTCAAACCGTTGAGGTGTTTTCGACGGATGGAACGGGTGGTAACTCCGGTGTCGACATGCCGATAGCCCTTGAAGGTATGGTGGTAGTGACGCTGGGAGGACGGATATATTGCATCGGCGGTGATACCCGAGACACTGCAGGTTCATACTCGAGTAAGGCGGTGTATGTTTACTATCCGTAACAATGACGGCAATCGTCAACGGCGGATGCTCCTGAACTGTTTCAGGTGTATCGTTATCGTCATGGCATTCGTTGTCGTCCCGGCACCGTTCGCGCAGTGCGATGTCGAGGAAAACGGATATCTGTTTCTGCATCCGTATTTTGAAGGAACTTCATGGAATGCCACCAGTTACATTTCCAAAGTCCAGCCGGATATTGAAATGTGCCTCGATAAACCGGTAAACGTGGCTTCCGGCAAGCTGATGGAACAGGGAACATTAGTGTATACCACCGCCGACGGAACATTCTGGATTACCGCCGGACCGCGCGAAGATAACGACTGCCCCTGCTGCAGGATCAGTGTTTTATATGATTCACCACTGGAAATTGCGATTCCTCCGGAGCTAGATCTACAGTGGTCATTGCCGTTTTATCTGCTGGGACGCGGTAGTGAAGAAACCGGAACCGCCTATTTGTGTGTTGTCGGATCGGGTGATCGGGTGTTCTGCCTTCATGTCGGTACCGGTAGTGGAACCGTCGAGGCCGTTGATACCATCACGGTACCGGAAATCGGTTCTTCCGAACTGACCGGTGTATGGGGAGAGGCTACGGCCGGTGAAACCGATACCGCGATCTGGATCGGTGGGAGTGAGGGATTACTTGTGCAGGTGCCGTTTGACAATGACGGATGGGGCACACCGGTAACATTGAACGGTGCGGCAGATGAAACGGTGACTGCGGTTGGCGCCGGGTACGCGGGGATGCTCTCCGGTGTGCTGTACCGTCGTACAGGAGATTCACTTGCGGAAACCGGTGCGACTGCCAACGGGGCGTTGCGGTATATCAGTACACACGTCGCTGTCGGTGACGGCGGTTCCGTGCTGGTGAATCGTGGTGGAACATGGCAGGATCAATCGTCGGGGACCGACGATTACCGTCTGGGAAATCTGACCGCGAACGATTCCGGAGCGCTGGTGGAGCTGGTTGATGCGGAGTGGAATTATTCAACGTTGCAGCTCTCGGATTCTCCTACCGATATAGAAAAAGTGTCGGATGAAGCAATGGTGGGGTTGAATCAGGGAATATATGATTACGGTATTGAGGATGTCAGTGATGGAATAATAACGATATCAGTATTTCTTCGTGATGCCGACGGCAACCGAAGTGTTCCCTCGATACAACTGAGGGGCACCCGGAATACTGCAACTATTGACAAGGCGGATGACGGTACGGTGCTTATCCGGCAGGCTCCGGCGGCAATCTGTTCAACAGAACAGGCGTACCTTGCCGATACCACGGTACGGCTGGTACTGGAACCTTTGCAAGTGAAGGTTGAGACGGGTGCCCGGCGTGGTCTGCTTGATGCGTCGTGCCGTTTCTGGGACTGGGATTACTTCAAATATGAAAGTACGCATTCCTGGCTGCTGCATGACACCCTACTGTTAGCTGCCGGCGGCGATACGCTGCGTATCCTCAATCATGCCGATTCACAGGCGACGGTAATCACCCGACAGCAACTGTATAACACGAAGATAACCAATAATGCGATAGTTACTTGTGAAGGACGGACGGTTCGTCTCGTGCCCGGCGGCAGGTCTGAACTGCGACGCGTGCTGCTTGTCGATGCCGCCGGCCGTTGTGTATGGCGATTCGCACGATCGGTAGCTACTACCGGTGCCGGAACAATGCTGCGTTCCCCGCAACTTCACAGCGGTATTCATTTTCTCAGAATCGAATATGCGGACGGTACCACCGAGTCACGGCGATTGATACTTTTCGGAAGGTAGTTGTGCCGGTCGCGGCTTTTTTGGGCCGTGGAATATCCAGCAAAAACAGCGCTTCGCAAAGAACGCCTCGGCTGCAGGTACAAATCAACAACTGATCAGTGTCGTATCGAAATCATATTCAATTTCCCGCCGGGTAATTCCCTTATCGGTAAACCGGATATGTCGCGTGATCGCCGGGAGGGCATCGGGAAACATGGTTCCCCATTCAATGATGCATGTTCCGTTTCCGGCCGCGTAATCGTCAAATCCGATTTCGATCAGTTCCGACTGATCGGCAAGACGGTAGAAATCGAAATGATATACCGGAAAAGCCGGTGTCGGGTAAATATTGACTATTGCAAAACTCGGCGACCGGACGATCGTCTGCGGAGCGAGAGCACCGACGAACCCCCGAACCAATTCGGTTTTTCCGGTACCGAGATCCCCTTCCAGAGCAAAAACATCACCCGGTGAGGTGATGGCGGCAACCTGCGCACCGAAACCGCGAGTCTCCTCAACGGAGTTTACGGTAATGACCATGCTCAGTCGGCTCCGGGTGTAAGAATTCCGAGAGGCACGATGATTTCTTCCATCGAGATGCCTCCCTGCTGGAAGGTATTACGGTAGTGGCGGTTGTAATGTTCGAATTTATCCGGTTGGATGAAGTAGTAATTTTCACGTGCGATGACACAGGCG
Organism: Chitinispirillaceae bacterium; assembly: GCA_016930275.1. Lineage (GTDB taxonomy): Bacteria > Fibrobacterota > Chitinivibrionia > Chitinivibrionales > Chitinispirillaceae > JAFGNB01. The sequence continues at coordinate 10,323 of JAFGHA010000107.1, read as the reverse complement.
GTATCATTCCCGAATTTCGGGATACCGAAATGAGTCGGATCCGCAAGGTAGACCACAGTACGCTCATCGGATGAAATGCCGTTTCCGAATTTGTATCTGAGGTTCGGTGTGAGGCTTTTGGAACAGTACAACTCGGTACCTCTACTGCAGAGGACGCTGCCGTGATCGGACATGACCACCACGCGGCAATCCTGCGTCGCGACTTCGCGCAGAAAGTGCAGGAGAGCTGAGCGTTTGAACCATGACCGGGTAAGCGCACGCATACCGCTCTCGTCATTCGTGAGTTCCTGCATGATTCCCGAAGCGGTGCTTACCTGACGTACCTGATCGAAGAAATTCACCACAAACGTGATCAGTTTACTGTTTCGACATGACTCGATGCGTGAGAGCAGGTGCTCCGGTTCGAGCCGGTCGGTTATTCTGGTGAACCAGGGTTCGTCGACCGGAACCGGATGGCCGAGCCGCGCCAGATGGTCCGACAGCAGTTGCTCTTCGATAAGGTGTGTTTTTACGGAATCCGAATCTTCCGTCAGAGAAAGCTGCTCCTCATTTTCCGCGGCAATGTCACTCGGCAGTTTCCCGCTGAACAGAGCCGCCCGGGCGAAAGTGTCATCAGTCGGAAGGGTAGAGTAGAAATAGTGACGATCGACGCGGAAAAATTTTTTCAAGACCGATTCGATGCCGATATACTGGTCGAGCCGCATACCGCTGAGGACGATCAGATAGGTTCGTTTGTCCGCCGCCAGCAGCGGAGCGACATGCTGTTCGATGACACCTGTTGACAGAAGGGGCCCTTCGGTTTCGTCCTTGATCCAGTGGGCGTAATTTTCAATAAAGGTTGAGGAAAAGTGCGCATTGCAGTCGGATTTCTGTCCCGAATGCGTCTGGCGTATTCCCTCATCGTCAACCGACTCGAGCGCAAGATCCCACCCGGTGACATTCTCGTACAGCTTGATCCATTGCAGCGGAGAAAGATGCCCCGAAAGCAGTGAACGGTTTTCCGAGTAACTTCTGATGAATCGTTGGGCGATGTTTTTCGATACGATTTTGCGGGAATCGAGCAGATTTTTACACACGAGAAGAATCTGACTGGGATTGACGGGCTTGGTGAGATAGCCGTCGATTTTCTTACCAAGAGCATCATCCATCAGCTGCTCTTCCTCGCTTTTCGTGACCATCACTACCGGCAGCTCGGAATTGATCTCCTTGATTTTTTCAAGCGTTGTCAGACCGCTTTTGCCGGGCATCTGCTCATCGAGCAGCACAAGATCGAACCCCTGGGGTTTGTCGCTGACCAGCTCGATGGCGTCATCGCCGCAGAAGACGGGGACCACGCTGTATCCGCGTGTTTCGAGAAACATGATATGCGAACGGAGGTACTCGATCTCATCATCCGCCCAGAGGATTCTTTTTCTTCCTGATGCCATACTGTCTCTCCCTTTAATTGACAGGAGTCGATTCCGGTTTTTTGCTCACCGGAAGATCGACATGAAATATGGTGCCTTTATCACGCTGTGACCAGGCAACATATATTTCTCCTTTGTGGTAATCATCAATAATACGCTTGGCAAGAGTCAATCCGAGACCCCACCCCCGTCGTTTGGTGGTATACCCAGGTGAAAATACCTTTTTCTGCGATTCCCAGGAAATACCCCGACCGTTGTCGCTCACTTTAACCCGCACGGTATCGCGTTCGGGGAGATGCTCTGTTCTGATGATGATTTTCCCGTCATCAACGGTAATCGCATCAATGGCGTTTTTGAGCATGTTTTCGAATACCCATTCAAGAAGGTCGCGGTTCGCATGAACAAGCGGCATGGTGGTGAAGTCGTATTCGATGGTGATGCGTTTGCGCAATAACGGCAGGCGCATGTTAAAATACGATGAAACATCGGTGAGTATGTTACGGAGATCGCATGGCACCATTTTCGGTGTGGAACCGATCTGGCTGAATCGGGCGGTTACTCTCGAGAGTCGTGTAAGGTCACTGTTCATACTGCTCAGAACCTTGCGCGTCTCCGGTGAGTCCAGCTCCGGTATGTCTTCCATGGTGGCACGGAGATATTCCACCCATCCCATGATCGAGGAAAGCGGGGTGCCGAGCTGGTGAGCGGTTTCCTTTGCGAGCCCCACCCAGAGATTGCTCCGTTCGGTTACCCGGATGTTATGAAAAGCCAGATACAACATAAGAATGAATATCGCGCCGAGACCGACTTCGAGAAACGGCATCAGATAGAGTCCGCGGATAAGCAGGCTGTTGCCGTACATGAGATAGCCGAGAAGACGGGAACTGTCGCCGCTTTGATAGACCGGTGATGGTACGAACGAGTGACGCAGTGCCCCTATTTTCTGATTAAAGCGGGGATGACTCCCGGAAAGTGTGCTGTCATCAGGACGGATCATGGAGGAATCGGGAATTTTCTTTCTATTGATATTCTTCCAGTATACCGGTTTCCATGAGGCATCGGTAAAGATGATCGGATTGGTGGTGGTATGCAGGAGTCGTTGCACGATATCATGCAGCTCCGCAGTGGAAACCGAATCGGTAACGGTCATACCGATGAGCTGCGCATAGGCACGGGTAAGCCCTGTTGTTTCAGCCTTGAGGCGGCTGATAACTGCCCAGGAGTAGATACTGTATCCGACCAGTGCACAGGCACACATGACAAACAACACATTTTTCCGCGTAAAGGGGCGGATTTTCATGAAAATGAAATAAAGCAGCGGAGCACTGACGATTCTTCTGAACCATGATTTCACCGGGGAACGATCTCCGTAACTCCCTGCATCCAGGGGTGCAGTACTTCGGGAATGCGGACCGTACCCTCAGCGGTCTGACAGGTTTCGAGCAGTGCCACCAGTATCCGGGCGGTTGCAAGCCCGCTGCCGTTAAGGGTGTGGACAAAGCGCGGCTTGTCGCCGTTGTCGGGACGATAGCGTATATTCATCCGGCGTGCCTGAAAATCCTCAAAGTTACTGCAGGAGGAAACTTCAAGAAATTTTCCTTCGCCGGGGGCCCAGGCTTCAAGGTCGTAACATTTCGCAGCGGCAAACGAAAGATCAGCATCGCAGAGGGTAAGTACACGGTAATAGAGGCCTAAGGCCTTGAGGATTGCCTCGGCATCGCCGCGCAGCAGTTCAAGTTCATCGTAGGACGTTTCGGGTTGCACCATTTTCACCAGCTCGACTTTGTTGAACTGGTGGACACGCAGGTATCCTTTGGTATCTTTGCCGTAACTTCCTGCTTCGCGCCGGAAACAGGCGCTGTACGCACAGTACTTCACCGGCAGCTGCGCCTGATCGAGAATCTCGTCGCGATGCAGATTGGTAACAGGTACCTCGGCGGTGGGGATGCAGAAGAGGTCGTCTTCGCCCATGAAGTACATCTGCTCTTCGCTTTTTGGAAGCTGCCCGGTACCGAACAGGCTTGCCCGGTTGACGAGAAACGGGGGGAAGATTTCAAGATAGCCGTGTCGGCGCGTATGCATATCGAGAAAAAAGCTGATCAGCGCCCGTTCAAGCAGCGCGCCCGCTCCCTTGAGTACCGGAAATCCGGCCCCGGAGACCTTCGCACCGCGCGGAAAATCGATGATGTCCAGTGCGGTTCCGAGCTCGATGTGGTCCCTGGGAGCGAAGTCAAACTGCGGAGGGGTACCCCAGATGGCCGATTCGACGTTGTCCTTTTCACTCAGACCGTGCGGGACGCTGCTGTGCGGAACGTTGGGGATGCGGATCAGATGCTCATGGACGGCATCTTCGATCTCTTTCTGTTTTCCATCAAGATCCTTGATCTGCTCGGATACGCTTTTCATGTCCGCAATCACCTGCGATGCGTCTTTTTTCTCTTTTTTGAGCGCGGCGATCTCCATTGATCGGGTGTTGCGGAGGTTCTTGAGCCGTTCCACCTCCTGTATCGTGTCACGGCGCCGGTTGTCGAGGTCGAGAATGGCAGCAATATCCACCGGGTTTTTTTTGTTGGCGGTGGCGGTTGTTATCGCATCCGGGTTGGTTCTGATCCGCTGCATATCGAGCATGGGTCGGGTCTCCTGAAAGGTGTGGTAAAGAGCTTAAATATACTATGGAAAACAGTAGCGTAACAAAACCGTCCACGCTTTCATAACGTGATCCGTCGGGAAGGCAGGGGGGGGGTAACGAAATAGTGATTTTTTTGATAAACCGCAATGGATGAGGTAATTTTGAGGGATATATCGGTGAAACCGGGAAGCGTGTGCGTGTATAGTGCTCCTGATCCCGGTTCGATGGTACCCTGAAAGGAATTGCATGTGCTGCATATCTACATAGACGCCGATGCCTGTCCGGTAAAAAACGAGGTATACCGCGTTGCGGAACGGTACCGTCTCAAGGTAACCCTGGTGGCCAATGCCCGTATGCGCATACCCTATGATCCCCGCATTGCACTGCAGGTTGTCGGTGACAACCCCGATGAAGCGGACGACTGGATCGCCGGACAGGTGGAGCCCGGTGATATCGTCGTTACCGCCGATATTCTGCTTGCCGACCGCTGCATCAAAAAAGCGGCCTTTGCCATAGGATCAACCGGCAAAATGTTTACCGAAGACAATATCGGGTCGGCGGTTGCCCTGCGCGACCTGATGGCGCAGTTACGCGACGCAGGAACCGTTACCGGCGGACCACTACCGTTTTCGCCGCGCGACCGGTCGCGGTTCCTTCAGAAACTCGATGAGATTATCCGGAAAATCAGGCGGAGTGCACCTCAGGAAAAAGGTGCACAGGTAAATTAACAGCATCTTCCCAGGATGGTGGTGAACGGCAACAGGGCTTGTTTCAGCTTTGTTTCCCCGTCAGTGAAATGATGGCTATACGGACGATACTGGTGGCATCAATCGATGCCTGCTCAAAGAAAAAAGAATCATTCGTACCGCCGTACTTTCGCATCAACGCGGCAAGTACCCGTTCCTTTTCCGCCGGATCTTCAACAAATGACGCTCTGCCGGTACCGATAATGCTTTTATAGCGCACTCCCCACCGGCAGGGATTTTCCGAGGGTACTATCGAAACATCGCATTCCATCTCGAAGCAGACGTTCGGATTTAGACGCACCAGATCGTTTTTCATCCCTTCACGGGCGCAATGAAAGAAAATCGCATCGTCCATCCGGACAAAGCAGACCGGAACGATATACGGAAACGTTTCGTTTATCATCCCGATTCTGCAGAAATCACACGAATCGATAATCCGGTAAAGCTCATCGGCTTTGGTAACCGCCTTTTCACTGCGTCGCATGGTGGTCCTTCCGGACGGTGAAATGTGGAATGCTCTTTTTACCGCGTCAATATACAACCAGCCTCACCGGAAAAAGAAGGGTGCCGGGTGCAGACTGTTGTAACGCCCCCGGTTACCATGACGTTTATTATACTTGTAAGGAGTAATAGTATTCACCCCTTGCCGGTGGTTTCCCGCTTTCAGGAGAAGGGAACTGCAGCAATTTCCCTCCACCGTAAACGGGGGAGGGATGCCAGGGTGGGGGGGGGGTAGTGTAGTAAAAAAAGAAGAATTCCCAGTCTGTCTCTACCTTTGAGACATCATCTACTTTACCGAATTCCTCGGGGGCACGATGGATTTCAAGGGACCGGTATTTTCAAGCCGCCCGTTTATCGTCACTTTTCTCGTAGTGCTGGCACTGGTGGTGATCGGTGTTCTTGCCGGAACGATACTGGTCGCAAGGAATACGTATCTGAGCATGCGCCTGAGTTCACTCTGCCCTGATTATTTCTCGTACGAGTATGCCTGGATCGTGGATGAAAACGGGAAGGGGATGGATTCCGTTGCCGTGACCATGAGTGATAATTCCAATGTCAATCTTATCTACCGGACCTTTACCGATTCAATCGGTCGCTTTGTTCTCTTTCATGATTTCGGATCATTCGCACTCTACAAAATGCCGTTCTCCTACTTTCTGTACGTATCGGCAAACGGCTGGAGTGATACCGTCTGCTATACCTTCGAGCGGTACCGGGTCTGTCATTTCCGTAAAGTTGCAGGGCCTGATACCATCGTCTTCAACGCGGCGGCGCGAAGTTCCGGCAGCTTGCGGGTGGAACATGCCGTACGGGTCAGGGGCGATTCCTGTTTTACATTTGCACCCTACGAACGGTGTGCCCTGTCGCGACACCGCCCAACATGGTTGCGGGAAACACTGCCCTACGATACGGTGTTCTACGGTTCCTTACGATACGGCGAAGCCGTGGTCGGATTTGCCGTTATGCCGATCCACCGTTACCGGGTGCTGGAGGAGACGAAAACAATCCTGACGGAAGGGACCTGGTATTGTATCGATCGGGACGGTGATCATGACCTCTCGGATGAAATGCCGGTGCTTTTCAGGGAGGGGGGCGACTGTTCCGTTGCCGGCTGCAGGGCGGTGGACAGTATCGAGCGTGATATCGGATGGTGCACCTATGATCTTGAGGTGCGTCGGCCGAAGGGAAAATCACCGCTGGTGAGTTATCGTCGAGCGGATGCGATCAAGGGGTTGCTTATGGTCGACTCCATCCGGTATCCCGTGCTGCTGTGGGACCGGCGGTGCATGGGGTATGGGGATCTTTCTTCAATCGTCCTGGCTGTGGACCGCAACGGTGACGGCGTTTTCGATACCCGTGAGGGGAGTGTCGAACTCTATGAACATTGCCGCGGCAGGATCACGTTCGATTCATCATCAATACGCATCGATACCATAACTCCGGACGGGCTGCGTCTTTTCTGCAGTGATTTCCAGCATACCGGGGAAACCCCTTCAGCAGCAGTGGTCGGCGGATGGACGGATAACTTTACCGCCGCGGCAAGCTGCCCGTTATCATTGTATCAGGAGTGCGCTGCAAACCGGTATGTACTGCTCTGTTTTTTTGAAGGGGTTGCACAGCAGACGATGAGCGCACCCGAACTATCGTTGCTGCTCACACTGATGCGCGAACAGCTGGGGTCGACAAGGCTCATCGGCATCAATCGCCGGAGCATCGGAGCACTCTACACTGAAGAACCGGTAATCAATGAAAACCGGGGGTGGGACGGTCCGCTGGTACGGCAGTTTCACAACCATCGCGATTGGGAGATTATCTGCCTTGATGCTGAAGGAACGATAGTTTACCGGGGAGAGATCGGTCCATCGGCAGTTACCGGAATCTGGAACCATGCGCAGGTGGATGATCTGGTAGCTCTGGCAGTGTATGAACAGCGGCTTACGGGGCAGGTTGTTGACGGGGTCGCCCGGTAATTATCCTGCTTCTCCGGCGGCAGTTCACTATTTCCTCGAACTGCGACTCCCTGTAATAATACTATATACAGGCCGGGTTTCGCGAATTGCCCGGATTTCATACAATCCAGTTCACTCGCTTCAATCGGTTGTCCTATGAAATCAGTGACATTACGCTCTATTGCAGGAGGCATTATGCTGGCTGGAATGTGTACCGGTGTTTCAGCAACAGCACCAAAGCACGGATGGTTGCAGACCAGACAGAGCTACATCCTCAACGAGCGGGGCAATATCGTGCAGCTCAGGGGAATGAGTTTTTTCTGGAGCAGGCCCGACTGGTATCAGGGGACGGGGATGGGGAGTTTTTACTCCGCCGATATGGTCGGTTTCCTTGCTGATACGTGGCACTGCACGGTTGTCCGGGCGGCGTACGACCGCAACGACGGGAACAACAACGGGTGGAACGAGGTGCAGACAGTAATCGATGCGGCGATTGAAAAGGGGCTCTATGTGATTATCGACTGGCATGCTCATGACGCGAATGAGCATGAGAGCGACGCGATCACCTTTTTTACTGAACAGGCCCGGAAGTACCTGCAGACTCACAACGTGATTTTTGAAATTTTCAATGAACCGATTGTCGCGGGTGATGCGGTCGAAAATGACGGCAGTGTGGATAATGCGCGGCTCACCTGGGCAGCGATAAAACCGTATCTCACGAATGTCACCCGGGCGATCCGCAGTACCGGTTCAAGGAATCTGGTGATTATCGGAACACCCTACTACTGCCAGCATGTCGGTGTGGCGGCAGCGGATCCGGTGACCGATAACGGAGTGCCGTTTGAAAATATCGCCTATGCATTTCATTTTTATTCAGCAAGCCACGGACCCTACGCATTCTATGTCGATCGGGACGGCGGCGGTATGGAGGCCTCGTATCTGGCTGCCGGTATCAACACCATACCGGTATTCGTCTCGGAATGGGGGACCTCTCATTCCGACGGCGGACTTGCCAATCCGGAGATTGACAAAACCAATACGGACTGGTGGTTTGACAACTACATCAACAAGTATCACCTGAGCTGGTGCAACTGGTCGGTATCGAACTGGCAGGCATCGAGCGCATTCGCAGCGGGAAGCATTACCGAACCGAGCCCATCCGGCCAAATCGTGAAGGAACACCTTGCCGATACACCGGATGAGTGGGAGCCTGCGTGGGTGGGAGGGCTGTCCGGTCCTGCCGGGGATACGGTGTTTTCAATGCCGGCACCCTTTCATCAGGCCTCATCGTACAACCGGTATTATGGTGCACATGTAGAAGCTGCCTCCGTTGATTATCTGTACCGGGATAAGGCAGACCGGCGGATTCCAGGGGCATTCGACTATTCCGTTTTAAAAGTGACACCCGGGAGTGATGACAACTGGGTACGCTATCAGTTCGACATCGCGACTGCCACCCGTTTCCTCCTGCTGCGCTGTCATACAAAAGAGGGCAGTGGTACGGTGGAAGTGTATCTGGATGAAACGAAAACAGGTCAGGCGTCGCTTGCGGCGGATTCCACCTGGCAGTATGCGGGTGTTCCCTGCACTACGACTCCGGGACCGCATACGCTCAAACTTAAATTTGTCAACACCACCGGCAGCAGTTACCTGATTGAATGGCTGGAACTCACCGATGATTCAACCGCCGTTATATCCGGTTCCGGCAGATCACCGGGGCACCGTTCCGCACTTCCGATCATTACGCCGGTGCGGGGTGGAATGCGCATAACTCTGCCGCCCCAGCACGGCTATTCAGGTGTTACGGTTACCGGAATTGACGGAAGGACTGCGTTGACCAGAGTGCTGAGTACTGTACAGAAAGAAACTGTCGTCAGGGGACTCGCGGGAGGGTGCTGGGTGGTACGTTTTGAGGGGCCAAATCAGAGCGAATGTACCGTTGTCGTTCCGGAAGGGCCATGACAATCGGGCGAAAAACGGAACAAAAATCACTGCTGTCCGAAGTGAAAACCTGTATGGTCCGATGTCTGGAGTACCTATGTTCAAACTATATTCCCGGTCAAGTATAACCGTTGTTACCGTTCTCTGCACACTCTTCTGCACGTGCTCCGAAAAAGCACCGGATCCCGCGCAGCTTATCACGGTCGATACGCAGCCGGGAAACGTTGCCGCACCCGTACTCCGCAGTACCCTCCCCGCAAGCTGGGACGAGAACTGGTTCGCTTCTCCCGCAGTATATGACCTCGACGGCGATGGAGATAATGAGATCATCGCGGCCCGGCACAGTGTGCTGTATGTGTGGAATACCGACGGAACACTCCGCTGGCGGGCGCCGGTGGGAATGGATGCCTCAACGTCAACCGATCACGGCTCCGACAGAATGTACTGCTCCCCCGCAGTCGGCGACCTGAACGGCGACGGGTTCGGTGAGATCGCCGTCTGCTACGGCAGTAAGGTTGCAGTGTATGATCGCAACGGCACCCTGCTTCCCGGGTGGCCGGTCTCGTTTCCGAATACGTCCAACGAAATCCGTTCTCTTGCGGCGTGCGACCTTGACCGGGACGGTTCCTGTGAATTGCTTGCCGTCAAGACCAGTAACGGACCGGTAACGGCGGTGTGGAGTATCTCGGGGACAATGGTCAGCGGCTGGCCGCAGGTGACCGATGACGACCTCAATGACTACGGCGGGTACAACCAGAATGTCGGGTGTGCCGATCTTGACGGTAACGGCGCGCCGGATGTCGTCTGCACGTACGATATCTGCCACATCGGCGTCATGCAGGGAGACGGTTCTCCGTGGAAGGCGAACGCGATGTTCAAGGGAACGTATGCCTGCAATGTGCCGATGTTTCATAGCCTTGCACTTGCCCTGCAGGGGTGGGGGGGCGATGGTAACGACCGCGATGAGTTCACCGATTCTCCACCGGTGTTCGCCGATATGGACGGCGACGGGCTGCCGGAAATCATCCTGTACTCGGATCATGAGCGGGCAGGTGAGTATGTCAACCGGGGAAACAGTCTCTGGGTACTTAACCCCGACATGACACGGGTTGACGGCTTCGCTGAACCGATTACTTCCGGTCCGCCCCTGT
>JAFGHA010000106.1 GCA_016930275.1 Chitinispirillaceae bacterium | reverse complement strand
TCTTTTGAACCGGAACGGTAATGAAATGCCCCCCCCAAAAAAACATTATACTTTTGTTTGTCACGCTTCTCCTGGTCAATAGCCCCAGGTGTTATGCATTTCAAACAAGCACGGTAGACCTTTATATGCCTTCACAGATAACGGCACCTGCAATTCTTTTCGATTTCAAACACCGCTTTTTCGGTTCCATCGTCGACACTCCGGTCCAAACTGCGCTTTTCGGGTTTGGTACAGGCGTACTGGCGCAACTCGCCGTCGAGGCCACGATCTGGAAAGGACTGACCGGAAAAGCAGGGTACTACTTTTCAGAACGGGAAATAACAATTCAGACAGGTTATCGGCATGCATTCAACAGGATCACGGCCGGTTCCGTGCAAGCCGGATGGTATAATTACGGCGCGAATAAAAGGCGATCTTCCTATTTTGTTCTTGGTGCATTTTCCATGCCGCTGCTCGCCGATCGAATTACCCCCCTGGTGAATTTAATCTGGGATGGAGAGATGTCAAGGGCGGGTATCGGCGCCGCCGTGACCGTAGCAGTTACCGAGCCGGTTGACATTACCGTGGATTATATTCCGCTGGTGACCGGAGACAACACGGAATACATGCATGTTTCCGTTTATGGCGGAGGAGTAATTTACAAAACCTACCGCCATCAGTTTTATCTTTTTGTCGGTAATGCAAACGCCGTCACATTGCCGAGGGTTTCCAGGGGGGCACGGGATTATAAACCAAGAATCGGTTTCGCGATAACACGACTATTTGACTTCTAACCTGAGGAGAAGGCCATGCATGCAGACGATCTTTCACGAAGAAAATTTCTAAAAGTCAGCGGAGCCGCAACCTTAGGGGCAGCCGCCATTTCAACCGGTATGATCCGTTGCGCAACACCGACAGCCACCGATCCCGAACACGGCACCTTCACCTTTGATATTTCGGATGCACAATTTTCCGGGCTCACTGTTGTCGGCGGTTCTGCCTACTGTGTTTTGACAAACCCCGATTTTCCCGCGATTGTCATCCGTACGGGACAGAACGAACTAAAGGCATTCTCTTCGAAATGTACCCACCAGCAGTGCAAAATCAACCTCCCCCAAAACGGCATATCCGTTTGTCCCTGCCATCAGTCCCGATTCGACACTTCCGGAGCCATAATAAGCGGACCGGCATCCAATCAACCGGCGTATACCGCGTCGCTTTCGGGAACTACTCTGACGATAACGGCATAAGTAACTACATCGCCTGAAAGACTTCGCTATTCAAGCGAGTGCTCCTGCCGCGCCCCTCGATACAGTCTGGATGAAGTAACAGACCACTCGGGGAGCGGCAGGAGTGTATCGAGGCAAACCGGATGCCTGAATAGTTACGATTATTTTATATATCTATTCAAAAGATCCGCAACTTCCTCCATGATAAACGGTTTTGTGATACCTGCCGTAAAACCGTATTCAGCAGGGTTTTTCATTACCGGGTCTTCGGAATAACCGCTGACCACAAAAACCGGGATATCCGCATCTGTTTTCCGGACTTCCCTGACTGCTTCTATTCCACCCATTCCACCGGGTACGGTGAGGTCAAAAAACATTGCGACGCATCGCTTTTTCGCCCTGGTTTGCTCCGCAAAGCAATCAAGGGCTTCTTTACCGTCCTTTTTACCTGAAACCGAATAACCGAATGACTCAAGCATCTGTCTGAATGTGTTCCTTACTACATCTTCATCGTCCATGATAATTATTGTACCGCTGCCGCAGTGGCTGCTGCCCGAGCGTTCGTTTGATGCAACAACCCCTGAAGAAACGGGCAGGAAGAAATAAAACACACTGCCCTTACCGGGTTCCGACTCCGCTTCAAGGCATCCGCCATGGCGTTTGATGATGGAATGGCAGGTTGCGAGACCGAGGCCATGTCCCTTTATTTTTGTCGTGTAGAAGGGGTCAAAAATGCGGGGGAGTATCTCCTTTGGTATGCCGATACCATGATCCCTTATTACCACCTTTACATACTCGCCTTTTACCAGCGGAGGATGTTCGTTTTCTTCAAATGTACTATTCATGGCGCTTATTTCAACAATTCCGCCGTCGGGCATCGCCTGCTGTGCATTGATGATGATGTTTTCAATTACCTGGGCAATCTGGTGTTTATCGATATTACACGGCTTGAGGTCATTGGCAAAAGAAAACTGACCTGCAAGATTCGATCCACTGAGCGCGAAATTCGCGCTTTCCTGCAGCAGGGGAGCTACCTGCGTTGCATTCCGGACAGGTGCACCTCCCTTTGCAAATGTCAGCAGCTGCCGGGTAAGTGACGTTGCCCTGTTCATTGTCCTGAGCGTTGCATCAAGATACCCGAGAGTCTTCGAATCGTCGCAAACGGAACAGGCCAGGTCGATATTACCGAAAATACCGGTCAGTAGATTATTGAAGTCATGCGCAATGCCTCCTGCCATGATCCCGAGCGATTCAAGTTTCTGGGTGTTCTGCAGTGCCTCCTCCATTCGCTTTCGTTTAGTAACATCCCTTACGATTACGGATATTTGACCTTTGGCCGGTTGGTAGGAGTACGTTTCGAAATACTTGTTGTACTCAGCCGAGTAAAAATCATAGCTCATCGGTTTTCCGGTACGGGCAACCGTACAGTAGATCTCAAGCCACCGGCTGGTGTCTACCGGCACCAGCTCCCTGTAACGTCTGCCGATAATCTGATCGCGACGAAGACCGGCAATTTCTTCAAATTTCGGGTTGACTTCCAGATAGCGGTAATCACAGGGATCTCCGGTGTCGTCAAAAAGGATTTCGGAGAGATAAAAGGCATCGGACATTGCCATAAACAGCGTCTTGAATTGTTTTTCGCTCTGTTGCAGTATCTCTTCAGACTGTTTGCGGATTGTCACATCAGTGAAGAAACCGGTAATGTATGCCATCCCATTGATGCTGATTCTAGATGCACTTACATCAGCCGGGAATATCGTCCCGTTCTTCCTCCTGCAGGGAATTTCAGCAACCAGTTGTTGTTCACCACGGGCAATGGCTTCAAACTGTTCTAATACGTTCTGCAAATGTTCAGCCGGGTGAAGGTCATCCAGAACACTACCGTATAATTCATCAGGCGAATAACCAAACATGGTACAAATTGCGGGATTCGCATGGTGTATTACCCTGGTCTCCACATCCACGACAAGAATACCTTCCGTGGCATTTTCCAGAATGGACAGGGCTGCTGTGGTAGAAACGGTAAATGTATCCGCCCTATTCATTTTCCTGCCCGGCAGTTTGTTCCCCGTCTTTTTATTCATAGTCCCTCCCACAACCCTGCTCAGCAGCAAGATTATCAAGATACGGTTTATACCGGACATCAATTGTGCGGATATGGTTGAGCCACCAGTCTTTCAGAAGAGAGAGTGTCTCTTCGGCAATTTCGGCGTAAGGTTCCTTTGCGTTTCTGAGTACTATGTTTTGTGTCCTGTTCCTCATTTTGAGATGCAGCCGTTTATGCTCCTCGCCCTCGGGAAACTCTATGGAATCGATTATCGATTCTTCGAGGGTGAAATGTTCAACCGTGTAATCAAGGAGTGCGCCAAGCGCCTTGCTCAGGTCACCTTTATCTCCCTGGCCCTTGACGAGGTTGTAGACGGTATTGATTACCTCGACAATTCTCCGGTGCTGAGCGTCAATCAGTGGGTGTCCCACATTGTAATCTTCCCGCCATTCAATATAATTCATCTTGTTCAGCTTCTCCCGTTTCAGGCGTCGGTAAAAAACAGGGACCGGTCGGATTGTCCGCAACTGGTAATCGCAGATTATCAATCACCGGGCAGTGCACTGTATGTATCCTCCCTATCTGCAATCGTAATGTTTTGTTGACCGTTTTTCAAAGAGAAAAATAATGCAGGGCCAGCCGGCTCCCTGGAATATCCCTGCTTCACTTCTTTGTTGATCATGCCGGTCCTGCAGCATTTTAGCAGCAATATCTTCTGGTGTGGGCTGACAGGTGGGTACCCCGCCAGGATTTTATTACAGTAGCGGTAAATGTTCCACCGGGAAGCGACTTCGCCATAGGGGAGCTGTTCAAAAATATGGCATGCCTCGTGTCCGGCTCGGCACCCTGCGGGTCCCGGTTTTCAAAAGGGATGCTCTCCGGCCGTCCATTGCCGGCGAATCAGGAATCACTTTTCCCGTCGCCTGTTCCGAGCCAGTCGAGGGAGTCTGCAAAGGGTGGCGGTTCGTTGTTTTTCTTCGTCATTCGTTTTTCGGTTGATAATACAGAATTATAGCTCCACCTTTAAAGGTTTTAGTCTTGACGAGTTTAAAAATAATCCTGTCATTTATGTCTTCAAATAAATGCAAACCGTTTCCTTCCACCATGGGATGTATGCAAAGTTGGAATTCATCAATCAGGTTAAGTTTCAGTAGTTGCAGAATTAAACTGCGACTGCCAACAAAAATATTCTTACCTGATTGTTGCCTGAGTTCTAAAACTTCATCTTTTAAGTCACGTTTTGCAATGGTTGCACTTTCCCAATCTACATTTTTAAGCGTATGAGAGAAAACAATTTTTGGAATTTTGTCAATAGCTGCAGCAAAGTCGTTCATTGATTTTTCTTCGGAAGGTTTTTCTAAAAACGTTCGCCAAAATTCCATTAACTGATACGTTGTTCTGCCGTACAGGATTGCGTCTCCTTGTCCTAATAATTCTGTATAATGCTGATGTATTTCTTCATTTGGAATTCCTGCTGTATGGTCGCAAATTCCGTCAATTGTCATATTGAGCGCTGCTACTATCTTTCTCATTTTATTTGTCTTTCCACTTCATAATTTACTTCAATTACTCCGTTGCCCCTCTGCGAGGGCCACAAGGCTGCTCCCCAAGGCGCGGTGAAAATTGTACTATAACGGGTTGGGCATACAAGACGTTTTGCTGTAGCTTGCGGAAGCAAAATGTGGCGAAGCCCGGAGGAGCAACGCGACGGAGCTTTTGAAGCCGTGTTGGTGGTCTGTTTGATCGACGATATATTCTCTTCTGTCTTTGCACGCTCATTTCAACCCCATGGATGGGGCATTATTTGTTGTCTTAATTCTTATCTTTTTGAAATCTTTTCAAATTACCTTTGAAGACACGTAATAATTTAGCATGTCTTTCAGGTTCAATATCTTTTAAAAATGAGAGCATTCCAATTGTCTTATTTACATTTTCTTGTGGTAAACTTCCCATTGCTAATTTAAATAAGGCGGCACGTAGATTTTTCTTTTTATCTCTTCCTATAGATAATTTTCCTGAATTCAGTACAACGCCTGTCACTTCAATTTTCTTCGCGCCAGACATAAACCTAGTTTTATTACTGTAGTTTAGCACATATTTCAATCGTTGTTCACTCTTACGAGTAAACATTGTAATTGACATTCCCGTGATTTCAGCCTTTATC
>JAFGHA010000105.1 GCA_016930275.1 Chitinispirillaceae bacterium | reverse complement strand
TCTGATAAAGCTCCGCCCTATGGGCGGAGTTGTTTACTCCGAAAGCATAACGCATACCGTGCAACGCACTGTAAATATTCACTTCACTGTTTTCTCCCGGAAAACGGTTTTTTATCCATCAGGTCGTATAGGCGCCTCTTCAGGGGTATATTTGTATTATTATTGCATTTGAAACCACGATACAGAGTATCCGATAACCAACAAAAAGCCCTGATGTATGAAATTACCTCACCGAAGGAGCTGCACATGTCGGTTTTTACCCCAAAAATAGTCCGGTACCTTATCCGGTCCGCTATCGCACTGCTCGGACTTTTCACGGGGATCAGCTTCGGCGCGGAGACGTGGAAAGAGGTACCGGAGGCAACGGTTCCCCGCCTCCACTACCTCACCTTTATCGACAATACCTTTTTTGCCGTGGGAGACAATGGAACCATCGCGATCTCCGAAAACGGCATCGACTCCTGGAGCCGCCGTGAAAGCGGAACGGAGTCCACGCTTTACTTCATTACCTACTGCGGAGGACGCTTTGTCGCGGTCGGTGACGCCGGTATCATCGTCACCTCCGGGGATGGAAATACCTGGACCGCCACCGAAACCGGTTTCCCGGTACAGTTAAGCTCGGTTACCTACGGTAACGGCACTTTCGTTGCGATAGGTACCCCGTCCGATTCGTCGTCGGACCTGTTCATGCTCACGTCCGGCGATGGAACAGTCTGGGAAGCGCAGCGCCCCGACTCCATTTCCCGGCTCTTTTCCGTCGCATTCGGCAACGACCGTTTTGTCGCGGTCGGATATTCCCTGGGTGCGGTTTCCACGGACGGTTCTCACTGGGAGCACCACCACCTGGGTACCTCTCAGTATCCGTCGAACGGTGTGCGCCTGCACTTCGCCAACGGTTATTTCTTCGCGCCGGGACTAACAGTGATGCTCAGCCCGATGCGGCAACCGTATATGGGAAATATCGTGCTTGTTTCCACGGATGGTATCGGTTGGCGCGCGGGTCTGACGGGTGCGTATGTTCCCTTTTACAACGGAAACACTTTCCTCGCGGTCAATTACACGACCATCGTCCGGAGTTCCGACGGTACGAAGTTCGATACGCTCTGCACCATGGAAAGAGATACTGCAGTCAGCCCGATCGCAATTGCCTACGGCAAGGACCGGTTCGTCCTCCTCTCGTCCAATGGCAGACTGTACTCTTTTGACTACACGGTTTCCACCGGTACCCTTCATGACGGCACATCGCAGCCTCCGCCCCGTTCCGCCGGTTCCGTCACCGTAACGACGAAAGCGATAGTCGTGCGTCTCCCCGTCTTGCAGTTGCACGGGCAGTATCAACTCGCTCTTTTCACCCTGACGGGTAAACGGCTGCTTTCGACCTCACTCCGGCACCATGACGGTATGCTGATTCTGCGAAATCCGGGATTAACGGGCGGCAGCTATGTACTCTCGGTGATGCGGAACAAATCCGTGGTGATGAGCAGACCATTCACGCTTCAATGATACGGTGGGTAATCGGGGGTACACTGTAGTCAAGAGGAAACCATGTGTGGAAAGACCGAAATAACGTTCCATGAAGTTCGTTTTTTTTAGGGGATGGTAGTTGAGTCACAAAAAATGCCAAGACCGAAGGTCTTGACATTCAAACAAACGTTCTTCGGCAACCAGACGATCTCGCTGCCAACTCGCTTAACTTGGCTGGAAGTGAAAGAAAAACATGCCGCAATTGCCGGCAAAGCCGGCTCAGAACCGCATAAAGAATTCCCACGTCTCCGCCGCAATCCAGTTCACGCTGGATCCCGGGTCTTTTTGAGCGTACGAAAGCTGTCCCTGGAAGGAACCGAATTTCACGGGATAGTCATCACACCCCTCAAATTCAGTGGAGACATGGGTGGCGCTGGTTGCCTGCGGTATGGTTATATTGGTGTCGCACCCGTTGTCTGCCGCATGGTCCAGCACGCAATATTTCACTCCCAGTCTCTGCGCTTCATCCCTGATGAATTTGGTATTCGGTTCATCCGTACCGGTGGTCGCATAAAACGCGATGGGTTCATGAGTGTTCAGCGGGAGATAGATGTTCCAGTTCGCCGGCGAATAACAGGCTACCGCGCGCAATTGTTTCTGATGAGATAACGAGAGGGAATAGGTAAACAACGCGCCGAAGCTGTAGCCGCAACTGAAAACCCGCTTCGTATCGACGCACAGGTTGTCCGTGAATAATTTGTACATATCGTCGAAGAAGGTGTGGTCCTGCTCTCCAAGATCCCACCCCCGCGTACTCCCGGTTCCGTTCGGTGCAACCCAGATGCAGGGGACGTTGTCATTGTCCGCCAAACCTTTGAGACTGAAAAATTTTTCGTTCGCTACCTGCTGCATGCTGCCGCCGAACCAGTGCATGGCGAAAATCAGGCGGTAGGGTTTGTCCGGGTTGTAGTTTACCGGAATGTCGATGATGTATTCACGACTGAGACCGGCGCTGGTAATGGTGTGGGTTCCGCTTTTCAGATTGGAGAGCGTCTTGCCGCATCCGTCGCTTCGTCCGGTATCGGAAGATTCACTTGTGGATTCGAGAGTGATATCCTGTTGTTGATTCTCGTAGGAGGTGATGGTCACGCTTTTTGTCAGAAAACCATTGGCGGTGACCGTAAGCGTATCGAGAATTGCAGCCATTCGTGCCAGTCCGCCGTCCTTCGGGGGGGCGTAGGCACCGGACCGATGCAGTGAATAGTTTCCGTTGTTAAGTGTTACATACGGGAACGAAACTTCGCGATTGCCTATGGATGCTTTTACGACGAACAGGTTCGTCGCGCGGCAATTTCTTGCAATATCAAAACGGTATATACCTGCAGCAGCGCTCGTCACCATCTCTTTTTTCAACAGGTTGCCTTTTACATCGAACAGTTCGATCTTCACCGGTGATGACGTACCCAGGGTGAACTGCAGCACACCGTTGCCCATTGAAATATTTTCGGTCTGCGGAACGATTGCCGGTAATCGTATCGCAGTGGTTTTTGCAAACAAATACTTGCCGTCGGTTCCGGTAGTGTCTTTCATCGCCTGTCGTACAAGGGTGATGACGGCATCAGCCACCGGCTGACCTGTTTTGGTTGAAACGGTACCACCTAGGTTAATCGTTTGAGCGGTGACGGGAAAAGCGATAACAACAGCGAGGCAGAATGCTGTATGTTTATACATAACCAACCTCCAGCTAAAGAGTGATTTTCCCCCACCATCACCTTTTACTTTGCTAGCCTCTACAATATAGCTTATTCAGGCTCTTCTGACCATTTTTACCATTATTGGAACACTATATCAGAGCTTTTGAGCATTGTGTTTCACCCCGCTTTTGTCCGAGACTGTTCGTGAGGTGGAAACCAATGAAAAACCGCCACTTGCCGCAGGGCTGTATGTTATTCTCGCTATCAAGGATACCGGACGCGGAATTTCAGGTAGTATCACCATAAAATTATCTTGATTGGATCGGCATGGATTCGCTGTAAAGCCTTACCGCTCGACCGGTCGAGGAACTATATCGAGACAAGCAAAGAACCTGAAGTGATACGAATACTATTTTTACATCAACTATCATGCTTAAACTCGCAGCAATTATCGGCACCGTGGTAATCGGCGTCACCGCATTATTCTTTTATTATGCCGGTATGTTTGACCGGGTTGAACTGACCTGGGAAACCCGTGGGCCCTACCTGCTTGTCTATCGTGAACACCACGGACCCTATAACGAGGTCCGCTATGTGATGAATACCGTCTACCGGTATGTCCGTGATACCCTGCATCTGAAGACCGGTACCGGATTCGCCGCATTTTACGATGATCCGCAGGAGGGCTCAGACAGTGAGCTCCGCAGTATCTGCGGGGTGGTCGTTGATGACAGTGTCGCAGCGTTATCACCCTATAAAAGCGGAATTTTCCGGCGTACCGATGCGGTGATTGGTACCGTATACCTCCGGAGTTTTTTTTCGTACGCAGTCGGCGGGTACCGGTTCTATGCACGTCTCCGGCAGTTTACCGAAAAACATACGATTGCCCGGGCGGGACCGGTATTCGAGCTCTACGATATGTCCGGAAGAACCATACAGTATATCGCTCCGATAGGGAAGTCCGCTTCACCGGTGCCGGAATTCGGCGGGAATTGATGGCGATGTTTCATGATGCCCCCTGTTTGACCTGTCCGGATCCGGTGATTATCGAACGGTTCTGCCGACGTTACGGAATCGATACTACCGCGCACCGGTCGACGATTATTGACCAGGTAGCCCGGGCGTTTTCGGAAATTCCGTACGAAAATCTCACCAAGATCATTAAATCCGATGCTCTGGTCAATTCACGGTCCGCACTGCGGTTTCCCGCTGAGGTGCTGTCGGATCATCTGCACTGGGGAACCGGTGGTACCTGTTTCTCGCTCACCGCGGCAATTATCGCCGTGTTCGATGCACTCGGTATCGAGGCGCACCCGCTGCTGGCGGATCGCCATTACGGATGCGATACCCACTGCGGACTTGTCGTGCTGCATGAGCATGCCATGCTGCTGATCGACCCGGGATATCTTTTTTTTGTTCCAACACCGCTCCCGGAAACCGCCACGGTTACCATACCACTCGGTTATACCACAGTGGAACTCCAGCCTCTTGACGGCGGGCAGCGGGTTGAACTGGTTACAGTAGTCAGGGGAAACCGGAAATCGCGCCTTACCTACAAATGTAACCCGGTTGACGCAGAAACGTTTACCAGAGCCTGGGAGGCATCGTTCGCCTGGGAGATGATGACCTACCCGGTACTCACCCGTTGTTCCGCCGGACAGCATCTCTATATGCAGGGTGGAAGCGTGGCGGTGCGGACAACGGAGCGAACCGTTCGCCGCAGGCTTGATCCGATCGAGCAGATGACGTTCATCGGATCGGAAATGGGTATTGCAGATGAAATCATCACAAAAGCATGGGGAGTGATCCGTCATGGCACATCCTGAATCACCGCTGCCGGTCAAGTATCTTGTCGCCGTTCTTTTCAGGACTGCGGAACAGCTCGATACTGCCAGAAAAGAACTGGTCGCTCACTGGGGGAATATCGATTTTGAGGGACGCGATCATTTGTTTGATGTGACCGATTACTATGCCGCGGAACTGGGAGCGCCGCTCTACCGGCGTTTGCTCGCGTTCGAACGGCTTTATCCGCCGACACTCATCGTGGATATGAAGCTTGAATGCAACACGATTGAAGACGCACTCGCTTCCGACGGAAAGCGCACCGTCAACCTCGATGCGGGATATCTCGATCACAATAAATATCTGCTCGCTTCGGCGAAGGAAGCGGGACAGAAAGTATACCTTGACAAGGGAATTTACGCTGATCTCTCGGGAAGGTACAAAGCAGGAAAATATCAGCCCTTCGAATGGTCATTTCCCGATTTCCGGGACGGAAGGTACGATGAGGAACTGCTGTCGATACGTCGACTGTATCTGCAGCAGGTGAAGGAATGGCGGGCGGGGCGTTTCCCCCTCCCCCTGACTCCTCTCCCGTAAACGGGGGAGAAATGCCAGGGAGGGGGTGTAAGCAAAGAAAAAAGGAAAATACCGGTGATTTTCCACCAACTTCGGAACGTCGTCAGATCACTTGTTATACAAATGCACATCCTGCTGCGGGAACGGTATCGAAATACCTTCCTTGTCAAGACGTTTCTTGATCGCCTCGGTAACACCGAAACGCACGGTCCAGTAATCTCCGGTTTTCGACCACGGACGTACCACGAAATTGACACTGCTGTCGGCCATTTCGGAAACGGCGATCTGCGGTTCGGGGTCGGCAAGTACTCCCGGAAATCCGGTAACGACGTCCTTGAGCACCTTCGTCACTTTGTCCAGATCGTCCCCGTAGCTGACACCGACGGTCAGATCTATTCTTCGTTTTTCTTCGGCGGTATAGTTGGTGATGTTATCGCCGGTGATTTTTGAATTCGGTACGATGATGCGGATGTTATCCGGCGTGGTGAGTGTTGTGGTGAAAACGTGAATTTCTTTAACCGTACCGGCGACACCGCCTGCCTGCACATAGTCGCCTACTTTGAAGGGACGGAAGATAACCATGAGAAATCCCGAAGCGAAATTCGACAGCGACCCTTGAAAGGCGAGGCCGACGGCGAGACCGGCTGCTCCCAGAATCGCCACAAAGGAAGTGGTCTGAACACCGAGCCGGTTCACTGCCGCAATCACGGCGAACACCATCACCAGGATATAGGCGATGTTCCCGAGAAAAACCGTTATGGTGGTATCCGCTTTGGTTTTCTTGGCTGCTTTTTTGGCCACCGTTCTCACGATGCCCGCTACAATTCTTCCGGCGATGAGAATCAGGACTGCGCCAACGATTTTCATACCGTAGCTTGTGGCAAAGTCCTGTACCTGAACAAAAAGACGAGAAAGATCCCAGTTCATCAACACCTCCTTTGATGTGGTTGTCGACTGACGGTTTTGCTCTGTAAAAATATATACTCGATACCAGCGGTAGTGATAATTTTCACCTGCACCGAGCGATGTATCTGATTATTGTTGCCGGAGTCGAAAAGGACCGTCAAGTGGAGGACAGGAAGTTTACCGGAGCTGCAACATCCGGGTTTTGATAGTTATTACACCTGAAAGGTATCCGGGTGAAAACATGATGGACACTACATCGGGAATTTCCGGTTACCTGTTTTTCCGCAGCAGGTCCGCCAACTCTGCAATCGCGAACGGTTTGCAGATGCTGTCGGTAAAGCCGTATGCTTCAGGAGCGGCCATTACGGGTTTTTCCGAGTATCCGCTCGCTACGAAAACAGGTATTTCTTTGTCAATATCCCTGATTTCGATGATGGCTTCCTGCCCTCCCATTCCTCCGGGAATCGTCAGATCGAGAATGAGGGCCGCAACGTTTCGACCGGCGTTTCTTTCATTGCGCAACACTTCGATCGCTTCGTTGCCGTTTTGTGTCGTGATGACGGTATACCCGAACGTCCGAAGCCAGGGTTCATTCACCGAAATAATGGTTCCCTGCAAGTCGCTTGAATGCATCGGTACCGGTGTGCTGTCGAATATCGTCTGATATTTTTCTGACTCGTACTTTTTACCGTGATTGTTGTTCACTACGTTCTTACTCTTTTTTATTATTCGGGAAACGGTCGTTTCTATCCGGATTGAAAAAAAACCTGAAGAACTTTACGGCTGTAATAATGATATCGTTTTTGGAAATATTTGGCAAACACAAGCCGGATGTCCTGCAGGGGGGACGGTGACGTTTCGTGATGTTGAAATTCAGGAGAGTAATAGAGTTTCTACGACCATGTATACTCGTTGAATCCGGCAAACGTTTTACAGTAAGCCAATTTGAATCACTTCTAAAAAAATAGTATACTCATTTTAACATGTTCAAACAGGTGTCGCGGAAACCTCTTAACAACTGCCGGAAATCGAAATCCGGCAGAAAGAGTGCAGGAGGAATATATGGCGGATGTAATTGATTACAGAATCGTAGGCGATGATATGCAACTGGTTGAAGTGGAACTCGATCCCGGTGAGGGGGTACGTGCCGAAGCCGGAGCGATGATTTATATGGAGGACGGTATCGAGATGCAGACGTCCACCGGTGGTGGAATGTTCAAGGGATTCAAGCGAATGTTGACCGGAGAGAGTTTTTTCATTACCACCTTTCTTCATACCGGAAGAGGAAAAAGTCATGTCGCATTTGCCGCTCCCTATCCGGGAAAGATTATTTCTCTGGATCTGACGGCAATCGGTGGAACGATGCTCTGTCAGAAGGATGCATTTTTATGCGCGGCCAAAGGCGTAGATATTGACATCGCTTTCACTAAAAGACTGGGGACCGGTTTCTTCGGAGGAGAAGGATTCATTCTTCAGAAACTGACCGGTAACGGACTCGCTTTTGTTCATGCCGGAGGAACGGTAATCGAGCGGCAGCTCGGAGGGGGTGAATCGCTTCGGATCGACACCGGTTGTATTGTCGCCTTTCAGCCATCCGTCAGTTATGATATCCAAATGGTGAGCGGATTCAAAAATGCGCTTTTCGGAGGAGAAGGACTTTTTCTGGCCACACTTCGCGGACCGGGAACCGTATATCTCCAGAGCCTTCCCTTTTCCCGCCTTGCCGACCGGATTCGTGCGGGGATACAGTCGAATAAAGGTGAATCACGAGGATTGGGCGGTATTGCAGCAACCGGAGGAATACTGGGTTCAATTCTCAGTGGGGACTGAGACCGAAAATCACCGTAGTACGGTACTATAAAAGCAGGTAACAGCATCCCGCCACAGCGAATGCTCCTGCAAGTATCGTCAGCAACGGGCCAAGCAGGAGGGAATAAGTTCGGTACAGGCTTGTCTTGAAATACTCGCTGGTAACCACGAAGCAGATATGCACCGGTGATAAGAGCATGCCGGCATAGCCGAAAGTGAACGCCAGAACCGCGGTAATCACCAGTGTCCGCTCCGTCGGCTGCGTACCGAGAAGTGCGATTACCAGTGGGAAACTGGCACCGACGAAACCGACGGCAATGCCGGTTATCGCTCCCGAAATAAACGGCAGCAGTACCACCACCAGAACGACCGGAATACCGAATCCGACTAATTCATCCCGCATGACCGAGACGATGGTCATGGATTCCGTATCAAGTGGTAACTTCAATGCCGCCGCAAAACTCTGAACTCCGACGATGACAATCAGCAGCAATGCGGTTTTCTTCGAGATAAGTGCGGTAACGGATGGCATGATGGCAGCCGGCGAAACGAGAAAAATTACGCAGAGGGAAAGCACGAGTCCGGCAAGCATGGAGACCAGGTTTGATATTGATTTGTCCATACCCATTTCCGGAAGTACTATCGAGCCACCGACGGCGGAGCCGACCAGCAGAACGATCGGGATCAGCGTTGCCAGAAGTGCGGAGGGATCAATCTTCCGGCCGTCGTTTTTTATGCTTTCCGTCGGAACATGACGAAGGATGAAGAAATATCCTCCTGCGATGGCCGCGATCGTTAATGGTGACATTATGCCGATATACATTCCTACAGGAATTTTCGTGTAGCGGATGGCAAGTATAACCCCCGGATACAGAGGCCACCAGTATTCCCAGATATGCCGAAACCAGTAGTTGATCGCAATTTTCAATCGTGGAGACAGACGGGAATCCGTATCTGCCGATTCAACCAGTGGTGCTGAAAAAAGTGCTCCTCCCGGCATGGGGAGAAGTCCGATAAGTGCCGGTAGACCGGCCAGGATTATTTTCGGATTTGAAATGCGTTTCCGTAATGCTTCGACTGTTCTGGACATGCGCCCGGATGCCGTGAGCGCTTCGGTGAAAAACAGCAGAAAAAGGATGACCAGATAGAGCAAAACATTTTCAGGTTCAATAATCGAGTGAAACAGTTTGTATAAACCATTCAGCCCTGTTGCGCTCCAGAGGGAGAGCAACAGAGCGCCCGAAAAAACGGCTATCCCCAGCGGTATCCGGAGCTTATACAATAAAAGAATCGTGATAAAGATACTGAATACTTTTAAACTGGCGGGAAGTCCCGTAAGCAATTCGGTCATTGTATGAATTTTCAGGTTATTCTGCCGAATGAATCATGTTTATCAAAAATACTTTATCCGGGGCCTCCGGAACTATTTTTTAACATCTCCTGAATGCATTCCAGGTACCTTCACTACAAAGGAAAAGTTCCATTCATGCATGATGTAGTACTATCCCTTACGGCGGTCATCAGTCACTCCCTGACCGATGTATTCATTACCACCATTCAGCGTGATGGAATAACGGTGGTTAATAGTCTGCTGGTAGGGAGTGCCGCACAGCAGGAAAAGACCGCCTGCAAAAATCGCATGCCGGAGCCGACCTCCGGACTCAGTGAAATAGCTGACAAAATCACCGCTTACCTCGATGGAGCGGTCATTGATTTCTCTTCAGTTCCCTTGGATACCGGTGGTGGCAGCGGTTTCCGGAATGCCGTACTCGCTGTCGCACGAACGATTCCTTACGGAGTGACGGTCAGTTACGGTGAGCTGGCGAAAATGGCGGGATTCCCGGGTGCGGCTCGGGCGGTGGGCTCGGTTATGCGCAGTAATGCATTTCCGATACTGATCCCATGCCATCGTGTGATCCGGAGTGACGGAAAGGCAGGCGGCTACTGCGGAAGTCAATCGGGCAAAGACGTTCTTCTCAAGCAACGGCTCATGGCACTTGAAGCGGTGGGTAACAGGTCGGATTAACCACCCCGTCAGAACGGTATCGAGATTGCCAATCCCACGCAGAAAATACCACCCAGGATATACATGGCATTTCTCCGTTTCATAAACAGATCGGTTGTTTCAGCGGTTTCCCGATACTCGGTATACCGGCTTTCGTACTCCTCGGTGGTACGGTTTTCCTCCATGTAGGAGTTCCAGGCGTTCTGTTCAATCTCAAGCTGTTGTTCGGCACGGGAGTTGTAATACATGCCGGCTGCCAGAAATCCGGCAGTGAATGAACCGAAGACGATCCTCCGGGTGATTTTAAATCGGTGCCTTCGGACCTTCTTGAGAGAATCGTATGCCGCGATCGTCATGAGATTTGCCGTGATCGTGTCGCACCTGTTTTTCTCGATGGTTTGATAGGTAGTCCACGGAACATGATCATCCAGTTCCAGCCGGATGCGATAGGTGTTCGGTTTAATACCGTTGGTGTCGTACGGGGTGGTGCCGCTGAGAACATCGTTGATGAGAACATTGGCGTTTTCCGGGGTGCTGGTGACGATCAGTCTGCCGAAGAACGGTTCCAGAACAGCTTCGACAACCGTGGTGCTGTCATCGCTCACCTTTACCATTTTACGGAACGATTCATAACCGGATTTTTTCAATTCCACCTCGTAATACCCGGGGAGGAAGCCTTTTCGGGAGAATGGTGTCACTCCCAGTTTAACTTTGTTGATCACGACGGCGGTACTGTCGGTATTGCAGGAAATCGAAAGCGTGCCGCCTCCCCGTTGTTGCGCGGTCTGTTCCGGAGTCTCAACTGTTTCCCGTGTGGTATCGGTTTTCTCAATACCCGAACTTCCGGAAGTGATTATTTCCGCAGGAGTAGTTTCGCCGGTAAAATCATGTTTGATCCGGACCGTTTCCCCGGCACGCAGTTCGACTGTTTCCTGAAATGTCGGCATACCTTCTTTTTCCAGGGTGATGCGATAAAATCCGGGCAGAAAGCCGGAACGGCTCCAGGGGGTTATTCCAAGATCGGTGCCGTTGATATCAATTGCGGCACCGTCGGGCGTCGTCTCGATACTGATGGTTCCAGTTTGATCCTCGTTAAACGTCTTCGCTCCAACTTTCTGCTCTTCTTCTTTAACGGCAGCAGCCGGTTCTTCCGTCGAGGGCGAAACTGTCGCAGGGGTATCTCCAGAGCTGGCGGCATTTTGCGTCTCGTGTTGAGGGGGCTCCTCGACGATTCCGATTTCTTCGTCGGCAAACAGATATGCTGGTCGCAGCAGAGAGAGCAGAATGAGGATACTGCAGAATAGCGAGTGTTTCATTTCCATCCTCGGGTGTACAGGTGTGCAGAAATGCAAACTGGTGAAGTCCGGCTTCCCGGATCACGTTTTATCGTTCATAGGATCGGTGAGCGGGATAAACCGCAAGACCATCATCAGGTAAGAAATAACTCTCTGCGGCCGGGAGGTCAATACCGAACTGTCTTTCGATGGTTTGAACCTCGGTTTCCACAGTTCAAGCGGAAGAGACAATATTTACCACTGTTATGGCGGGATGTTCAAAGAACGGTTGATGCTGTTTAACTTCTATCGGCTATTTTATAATATGACGGATAGATACCAGATACGATCACGGACACGGAAAGGTGGGGATATGCACTTCAGGCGGCTGCTGGTTGTAATGATGCTGTTATCGGTTACCGGACTTTCACCGGCAGCTGCAATCGATGTATTCGGAATAACACAACTGTATCCTTCGAAAGAAGGTACCGCTTCATGGAACTCATCTCATTGGGATAACGGAAATGAACGGGTTGTCAGGTATTCTCAGGATCCCGACGATCCCACTGACTGGACCGAGGATCACAGCGGCGGTACCGACGGATTCAGGATTGACGGTGAAGGCTCCATGACCATGTCCGGAAGCGGACCCCGTTTTCATATCAATTCACTTCGCGACGGGAAGGTGTCAGCGCAGTTTTTCCGGGATATTGAATTTACGGCATACTATCAGCGACATGGTGAAGGTGGACAGAATTGGGGAGGAATGGTGGTCGGTTTGCGGAGTGGGCCGCTCGGGCATGCATCCGCGGGTGGTGATGACTGTGACGCTACCACCTATTACGCACGGTTTCGCAACGACGGAAAATGGGACTTTGAAAAGGAACTGAAACATCCGGGCAGCACCTACTGGTCGGGATCGGGTTTCAACCGTCAGGATCCGCTCTGGGGAGGCGCCACTCTTCCCCTCAACCGCTGGATCGGCATGAAGTACGCGATATACAATATCAACGACGATTCCGCCGTCCGGCTCGAGTTGTATATCGATTCGGTTTCGAACGGGAATCCGGCAAACGGAGGAATCTGGGAGCTTGTGGGGACGGTAACCGATTCGGGAAACTGGCCTTCGGGAGACGTATCCGGGTGTGACTATGCGGAGGATGCCATTATTCTCGAAGGAAACGGGACCGTGCTCATGCGCACCGATGGGGACACTGCGGTATATACCATGGTGTCGGTGCGGGAAATTGAGCCGGCGGGTACGGGAGTCTCCCGGCCGGACATCGGCCGCGCGTCTGCCCGGGGTGGGCGAAGGAACTTTTCACGGGTGGTGTCGGATGGCGGGAGAACGATTACCGGACCGTATGGAACCGGTAGGAAATACCGCTTCTGTTCGATTGACGGGAAGTCATTAAAAACATTTTCGACGGGAGCATCCCGTTGCACGGGAAAAGCGATTCTACCTGCGGGGGTGTATATCCTTTTTCCGTAGTTTGCCGATAGCAGTGTGAAGATGACAGGGGTTTGGAAGGGGACCAGCTGTCCGCGACACTTCGAAACGGTTCCTGGTCGAAATGATGGCCGGTAGTACCCTTCGGCAATAGCTCAGGGTGAGGGGAATCGGTGAAACGTGCACAGAAAGTCCGCTCATGCTGAACCAGTTTATCGAAGGGAAGTATGGACGGTCTTTTCCTGGAATTCCGAACAGATTCCACGTGCCCGATTTCCCGGCGGAATTGAACCAGGGTGTTTTTTCTTCCGGAATAAACTATCCGTTCGAGCAGAACCGGTACCCGGTGCCGTGGACGGTTTTTATATGGCGGGGATTCGAGGGATCGGTTTCGATTTTCTGCCTGAGCTTGGCGATGTGCTGATCGAGCGTCCGTGTGGTTCCCTCATAATGAACACCCCAGATATTCGTCAGCAGGGCATTCCGGTCAAGTACCAGCCCGTCATTCCGTATGAACATTTCCAGCAGATTGCATTCACGCTGCGTCAGTTCGAAGCGATTTCCGTCTATTGTTCCCTGCAGCTTCGCCGGTTCAATCGTCACGTTGCCGAATGATAAAATTTCCGGGGTGGGTTCCCGGTCCGGTACCGTGGCCCGCCGCAGGGCCGCCCTGATCCGGGCGAGCAGCTCGTGAATGCCGAACGGTTTCACGATATAGTCATCGGCGCCGAGTTCAAGACCGATCACCTTTTCAACCTCCTGGCTTTTGGCGGTGAGCATGAGTATGGGGGTCCGGTGGTCATGCGTCCGTACCTCCCTGCAGACGTCGTATCCGCTGATGACGGGAATCATGATGTCGAGCAGGAGCAGATCCGGATGATGTTCACCGTACAGGAAGAGCGCCTCCCTGCCGTCGACGGCACTGAAGACGGCGTATCCTTCACTTTCAAGAAGATCGACCACACCGGTGAGAATCGACGGGTCATCTTCAACGATCAGA
Source organism: Chitinispirillaceae bacterium (assembly GCA_016930275.1). Classification (GTDB taxonomy): domain Bacteria; phylum Fibrobacterota; class Chitinivibrionia; order Chitinivibrionales; family Chitinispirillaceae; genus JAFGNB01. Next base: position 35,576 of record JAFGHA010000105.1, on the reverse strand, counting down.
ATTTTCTGTTTCACCGGGGACCTCCTTGCACAGTGGAAGGGTAATCACGAATTCACTGCCCGAGGGCTGGTTGGGCTGATAGCGGATATCACCGCCGTGATCCCGGAGTATCTGCCGGGTGATCGTGAGACCGAGACCGGTTCCCTGGACCCTGGCGGCGAGTGAATCGTCAACTCTGAAAAATTCCCTGAAAATATTTTCCTGTTCCGCGGGATCGATACCGATACCGCGATCCGCGATTCTGATAATCGCGTCGGAGCCTTCCCTGCCGAGTGAAAAGCTGATCCACCGGGTGTCCGAAGAATATTTTTCGGCATTTGACAATATGTTCAGCAGCGCCTGTTTGATCGCCTCCGGGTCGACGGTAGCAGGAAGCACCTCGGCAGAATACGCTGTGACAAAGGTAAACCGGTTATGCTCAAGGCGGACACGCTGATTTTCGGCGAGTTCACGGGACAGCCCGTTGAGGTCGCATTCGCGTTTCGAATATGTCCGGCCGCTTCGTTTGCTTCGTGAGAAATCGAGTACGTTATTTATCAGGCGTGTCAGACGCTCCGTCTCTGAAATAATGATGCCGAGGTATTGTTCCTGTTTGAGCGGATCGGGCTGGCGTCGTTCCTTGAGTAATTCGGCGAATATCCGTATCGAGGTAAGCGGCGTTTTAAGTTCGTGGGATACATTGGCGACGAAGGTCGTTTTCTGCTGGGCGAGCTTCATTTCCGACTGCATGGTTTTCAGAAGTATGAATCCGCTGATCGCGATAACGGTAAAGAGAATGCCGGCGAGCAGGATGAGGCTGAGAGTGGTTATCCGCGCCCGTGAAGAGAGCGCCGCCGGATCGGTAAGGTACATCGCCACTTCCCAGCGGGGGAGTAGACCGCTGATTTCCCGTGCGGTAAAGGGATGTTTCCAGTCGGGGGGCGAGGCTGTTCCGGAATCGAACACCGGTTTGCCGTTGTGATCAAGTACCGTGACAATACGCACCGCGGTCTGCAACTGCGGCAGAACGGAAAGAATTTTATCGGTTACCGCGTCCATATCCACGACGCACCCTGCAATGGTAGCGGTTCCGAGTTTTTTCCAGTAAAGCAGCATGAACCGCTGGTCGATGATTCTCGGGATGAATCCGGACGGCGCCGTCGCAACGATATCCGAGAAGTGCATCGATTCGGTGACGTAGGTGGAGAGACGGGGCGTGTACGCTTCGACTTTCGCGTCGGTTTTGCTGCCGCTGACAATGTTCCGGAGGGGGACTACTCTTCCTCTGCTGCGCAGCTGTGAATATATTTCCTTCTGAACGTTTTTATCGGTTTCAAATGCATCTGAGGCCTGTTTCCGGAGCAGCCTGCCGTTATTGCCTGATTGAAAGGACGAAGTCTGTTTCGCGGCGGCGATGACTGATTCCGCATATTCATCGGAGATGCTTCGGTAGATTTCCACCGGTTGACGATCGAGGAAAAATCCGGTATTGGAGGCGACGAACAGTTTTTCTTCGGGCGAATTGCCCCCGCGGGAGGGTACCGTGAAACCGCTGTCGAGTTGAAACTGAAACGGAATGCCGACCAGATCCGTCGTACGGTCCCAATCCGCGGGAAATCCGGTACGACCGGTTTCGGCAAGGCTGCCGTCGAGCGTTTCCCGCACCGATTCGAGTACTTTCTGTATGCTGTAGACGGTCTGGCTGAGTTCGGAATAAAAAGTGTTTTCGAGCTGTTTCTCCATAAACGCTTCCTCATGCCGTGCCGCACGGATGGTGAGCACGCTGAGAGCGAGGCCCGGGAGTACTGTCGCGGTGAAAAACAGTATTCCCGGTCGCCATAGAGAGTGTGTTTGATTCTTTCGCATCGTGTTATGATAATAATTTCTGAAACCCGCATTTACTACAGTTTTGTATTGTTTACGCGGCGTTACATGGTGTCTGCCGACAGTACGCTGTCGCGGGTGAAATCGGTTCCCACGATGATGATCGGTACTCCGCTTCGCAGTTCCGGCAGCCGGAACAGCTGGTCGAGGTCCTCATTGCGCATCGCGATGCATCCCCATGTCCAGTTGTTGCCGATGCCGCCTCCGTGAATCTGGATGGAACCGCCTATCGATGCAGGTTTTCCGTTAGTCAGTGGAATACTTCCCCGTGAAAGTGCCGCGGAATAGCGCATCCGGTCAAACTTGTTCGGATAACTCACGCCGATTGCCTTGTGAAAATCGGTTTTCGGCCGTGTGTAGGAAACCGTATAGATTCCTTCCGGTGTTGAACGGCAATCATAATGCAACTTCCGGTTGCGCGGATTGCTTCCCACGTTGACCGGAAAACGTTTTACCGGCTGGTGGCCGAAACGGACTTCTAGGAAATAGTTGCATTTATCAATAAACAGGGAAAGGGGGTAACCGGGAGCGGGCAGCATGATATCCGGTACCACCACCGAGGCGACATTCGACGGGATAACGGTACCTCCGGTGGTCTCCGCTTTGACATAGTAGGTGTACGTGGTATGGTGCGCGGTAAGGCTGTCGATGATTTCACCCTTGCAATCATTGCCGGAAAACACTCTTTTCGTAATCGGCCAGGCATCCAGATCCAGTGAACCCATGAGCGAGAGGTCATTGAAGGATCGGTATACGGTGATTGACCGGAATGTGCCCGCGTTTACTCCTCCGAGTGAAAGATGAACGGAGTACACCGAATCGACCGTTGCGGATAGATCGATCCTTCCGGGTAATTGATATGCCGTTGCCGTCAACGGCACTACCGCCAGGATAAAAAGGAAAAGACGGTCCATGGATCCCTCCCGGTTCAGTAGAGTTGGAGGCTTCTGAGGGTTGCCGGTCCGGCGATACCGTCGGCATCCAGACTGTTGCTGTGCTGATACGACCTGACGGCATTTTCAACCTCTGTGGAATACTCCCCGTTTATCGGTCCTGAATAGAGCTGCCGGTCCTGGAGCTTTTTCTGCAATGCCACCACTTCGGGATTGAGATCTCCCGGTTGCAGCAGATATTTTCCCCGTTTGCCTTTTTTGCCATAGAGGAGCCGCTGTTTATTGGTTTTCAGGTATGCTTTTTTATCCTGAATATTTCGATCCGCCCGATCCATATCCCGGGATTCGAGCTGCAGCGCTTCGAGTTTTTTCGAAAGTTTTTTATCATTGAGATAGCGATTCGTGTTTCTGATCGAGGATGCGAGTGCAGTGATATGTGATTTAGCCTGTGCGGTATGTCCCTGTTCATACAGGGCCACGTATTTTTCATGGTTTTCATCAGCCTCGATAAGCAGTGCTTCCGCCAGTACTTCCGGTTTCCGTGAGGCATTGACGGTTTTCATATTGCCGCTGCAGGAGAGCGAAACCGGGACGGTGATAACCGAGGGCGTGCTGTTGCCGCTTTCGGTATAAACGATTTCTATCCGGCCGGCGTTGAGATCGGCAGTCTCTCCCGGAGTGAGAACCAGTCCGAGTACGACGGTGCGTTTTTCTCCTTTATAGAGTGAAGGAAGTGCGATTTCGGCGGTTGCGCGGTTGATGACGGATTCATAGCCGTACGTAATCACACTGTCGACAGCCTGTTCACCTCTGAATGTCAGTCGAACGCTGTTGGCGACCGTCCCGGCAAGTGTTCTGAGTTCCTGACTGAAGATCGAGGCCATCTGCTGCGGACTTTCGATGTAGTAGTAGTTGCCGCCGCCGCATTCCGCGATCTGCTGAAGGAGATTTTCGTCGTAGTCGAGGCCGAGGCCCATCGCCGACACGGTAATTCCCTGCCGTCGCCAGTTTCTTACCAGTGAAGCGATCTGCTGATGGTCGGTTATTCCCCGGTTTGCCAGCCCGTCGGTGAGGAGAACAACACGGTTCGTGCGGTCTTCCCGGGCGGCATTTTTCACCTGTGTCACGCCGTGCATCAATCCACCGCACAGATTGGTGCTGCCGCGCGGTTCGAGATCATTCACCAGTCGTTTCAAACGTACTTTGTCGGTGACGGGCGCCGACGGCGCGAGGACCGAAACCGCATCGTCATATTCAACTATTGCAAGCAGATCCTTGTCCGACAAACTGTCGATCAGTTGTGAAGCCGATGCCCGTGCATAGTCTATTTTGTTTTTTTCGGCCATCGAACCGGAGCGGTCAATCACCATGCCGACATTCAGCGGCGGACGTGGCGTGCCGTCGTTTTCTTTCGCCGGTACGTTCATGGTGACAAGAAGGTACACCGACTGCTTACCACGGGAGAAAATCGTCGTTCGGTCGGTTTCCGCGGTTAACGTGAATGGCGCATCGGACGAGGCTGTACTCATTGCGTTTGACGATGACTGTTGCATTCTTCCGGACGCGGAAGGACGGTTGCACGATATCGACAGAACTGAAAACGCCAGTGCGCTCAACGTCAGGAAACCTTTACGCTGCAGACTGCGGGGGACGATTGTCATGTATTCCTCCTTTATCAATGGGAATGAGATTACCGGTACTGATTAAAAGATACCGAGAAAGGAGAAAAGGGTTGTCAGAGGGGGGTAAAAAGATTGTAAAAGAATTGTAAAAGGCAGAAGCGGTCGTTCAGAAGTCAGGAAACAGAATTCAGAATGGGGAAACAAAGCGGATGATTTGAAATTTGATTATGGTACAGAAAGAGTTGGCTGTTCAGAGGTCCTCCCGCAGGTCCCTTGGGCGTGTGAAACCAGACAGTGATGAAAGTAATCACGTGTGGCCCGTCTCCCCTCACGATCCAGGCCCTACAATGATAGTGTTGATGAACTGTATGGAAATTAAGACCACGCGTCGAAATGCATTCCCTGAATCTATTTTTATCACTTCACGAAATACTGAAAGGCAGTGAATGAAAAATCGGGATACGCAGATCCGGCATACCGGCAGTCATTTCTGTCGAGTCAGACTTTTTATTGCCGTTTTAATTGCAGCGGCGCTGTCGCTCCTCGGCTGCACCTCCAAACAGACTGCCGTTGAGTGCGGTATTGCCGACCAGGAACTCTATATCGCCAATCAGACGGAACCGCAGGATCTCGATCCGCATATTGTCACCGGGGTGCCGGAGTTCCATATCCTGGAGGCGCTTTTCGAGGGACTTGTTATCTCGGAACCGAAATCCCTGCAACCGGTTCCCGGTGTGGCGAAATCATGGGACACCGCCGACGGTGGCCTGACCTGGACCTTTCATCTGCGTTCCGATGCACTCTGGTCGAACGGCGACCGGGTCACCGCCGGAGATTTCCATTTTTCCTTTCAGCGGATTCTCTCGCCGGGTCTCGGGAGTGAGTATGCATATATGCTCTATTGTCTTAAAGGTGCCGAAGCATACCACAAGCGTACGACCGATGACTTTTCCAGCGTGGGAGCCGGAGTCGCGGATGACACGACACTGGTTCTCACGCTCGGCCGGCCCACACCGTTTTTTCTTTCACTCCTGGCGCATCATTCATGGTTTCCCGTACATCGCGCCACCATTCTCAAATTCGGCAAGATCGATTCACGGGGGACGGCATGGACGCGGCCGGAGCATTTCGTGGGAAACGGATCCTTTACCCTTGCGTCGTGGGAGATCAACCGGATTGTATCTGTCGTGAAGAGCGAAAAGTACTGGGACCGTAATAAGGTTCGGTTGAACCGGATCAATTTCTATCCGATCGATAATCTGCAGACGGAGGAACGGTCGTTCAGAACGGGTGAGGTACACATGACCACCAATCTCGCTCCCGCACGGATCGAATGGTATCGCACCAACAATCCGGAGGCACTCAGAATTGATCCTTATCTGGGTACCTACTTCTACGTGGTGAATGTGCAGCGGCCGCCCATGGACAACCCGCTTATCCGCAGGGCGATGGCACTGTCAATTGACCGGAAGGCGATCGTTGAACACATTCTCAAGGGAGGGCAGCTTCCCGCAACCTGTTTTACCCCTCCCGCAACCGGGGGTTATACCGCCGATTCAGCACTCCGTTTCGATACGACTGAAGCGAGGAAACTACTGGCCGAAGCGGGGTATGGTCCCGGCGGCAAGGCGTTTCCGCCGGTAGAGGTACTCTACAATACCTCCGAAACGCACCATACGGTGGCACAGGCGATCCAGCAGATGTGGAAACGGTATCTCGGCATCGAGGTGACACTTGTCAATCAGGAGTGGAAGGTCTATCTCGCCTCGAAGCAGCAGGGCGGATTTTCCATCGCCCGCATGGGCTGGATCGGTGATTACAACGATCCGATGACGTTTCTCGATATGTGGGTAACCGGTGGCGGCAACAACAACACCGGATGGTCTGACCGGCGTTACGACAGTCTCATTTCCGTCGCGGCAGTCGCCTCCGGCCGGGAAACCCGGTTCGGCGCGTTCCGCTCGGCCGAGGCACTGTTGCTCGAGGAAATGCCGGTGCTGCCGATCTACTTCTATACGAATGTGTATCTGCTCCATCCTGCGGTGAAAGGGTGGTATCCGAACCTTCTGAATATTCATAACTATAAGTACGTGTGGCTTGAGAAGTAGCTGCCGGGGGAGGTTGAAGTATTACCGATTCGGTGATTGACTCCGATTTCCGATTCAGGTAGTTATTGCCTTGTACCGTTGCTTCCGTTATTTTGCATCCATGCTACGTTTTCTTCTGCGCCGTGTACTGGTCGAAATGCCGCTCTCGCTGCTGGTTATATTCACCATCACCTTTTTTCTTATACGGCTCGCTCCGGGAGGGCCGTTCAGCGCCGAAAAAACGGTTTCACCGCAGGTGCTCAGGGAACTCAAACGTCATTACGGTCTCGATAGACCGCTCTATGTGCAATATGTCAACTATCTCGGTTCGGTGCTCCGGGGTGACCTCGGCCCGTCTTTCAAATATCCCGGCCGAAAAGTCACTGAACTTATCGCCGAAGCGTTTCCGGTATCATTTGAACTCGGTTGTTATGCGCTGTTCTTCGCGCTTCTTTTCGGTTGTACTGCAGGAATGATTGCGGCATCCAGAAACGGGACGGGTGCTGATTTTCTCGTCATGTTTCTGAGTATGGGCGGGATATGCATACCATCGTTTGTACTGGGTCCTCTGCTGGTACTGGTCTTCGGGCTGCTCCTGGGGTGGCTGCCGGTTGCAGGGTGGACTTCTCCCGCCGACCGGATCCTGCCGTCAATAACGCTCGGTATGATCTATGTGGCCTATATAGCCCGCATGATGCGGGGAAGTTTGCTTGAGGTACTGGTACAGGATTTCATAAAGACCGCTCGTGCAAAAGGACTCACTGAACGACGCATTCTTCTGCGGCACGCATTGCGGGGTGCCATGGTTCCGGTGGTTTCATTTCTCGGCCCAGCAGCCGCAGGGCTCATTACGGGTTCGTTCGTTGTGGAAACGATTTTTTCAATTCCCGGACTCGGTCGTTTTTTCGTTACTGCCGCCTTCAATCGTGATTACACGCTTATTCTGGGTACGGTGGTATTCTACGCCGTTATCATCATGGTATTCAATATGCTGGTGGATATACTGCTCGCGATACTCGATCCGCGCATCAGAAGCGGCGGAGGATATGCACATGCCGGATAAGAGTACTGCCGCTATTCCGGCGGGGGATTCGCTTCTGAAAAACGGTATGCGCCGGTTTACCCGCAACCGGCCGGCGATGGGTGGCTGCTGTTTTCTTGCTGTCATGGTGCTGTTTTCGGTACTTGCACCGCTGATTTCTCCCTATGCGTACGATGCGCAGGATCTGGCGACCGGCGCTTCATTTTCCGGCGGGAGTCACCTGCTGGGTACCGATATTCTCGGACGGGATCTGCTGACACGTATCCTTTACGGAGGACGAGTGTCATTCGCCGTCGGGCTGTGCGCCACCCTGGTATCGGTGGGGATCGGGGTGGGATGGGGTATCGTCGCCGGGTGGTCCGGAGGGAAAACCGACGCCGTCATGATGCGGTTTGTTGACATTGTATACGCATTTCCCTTCACTATTTTCGTTATCATTCTGATGGTGTTTTTCAACCGCAGTCTGCTGCTGCTGTTCATGGCGATCGGTGCGGTGGAGTGGCTCACCATGGCACGGATCGTTCGCGGACAGGTCCTTTCCCTGCGGTACATGGCATTCGTGGAGGCTGCGGTCGGGCTCGGGCTTTCACCAGCACGCATTATGGTGCGGCATATTCTTCCCAATGTGGCCGGCCCGGTGATTATCTACGCGACGCTTACCATTCCCTCGGTTATGCTGCTGGAGGCATTTCTGAGTTTTCTGGGTCTGGGGGTGCAACCCCCGGCGAGTTCCTGGGGTATCCTCATCCGTGAAGGGGCCGAATCGATGGAAGAATACCCCTGGCTGCTGGTATACCCGGGAATCGTACTGACTGCAACACTGTTTTCGCTTAATTTCATCGGTGACGGTTTGCGTGATGCATTCGATCCCCGTTCTGCACGGGATTGAACGGGTCCGGTCATACACCCGGTATGATTTTGTCGAGCAGTTCCGACAGTTCCGCTTTACGGTAGGGTTTCCGGATCGACCCGGTGAATCCGTAATCGTTCGGGTGTGCGATGATCGGGTCGTCGGAATAGCCGCTTGATGCGACGATTCTGCAATCGGGATCGATTTTTCGAAGCTTCTCCATGGTCGCTTTTCCCCCCATACCGCCCGGAATCGTCAGGTCGAGTATGGTGAGGATGAATTTTTTTCCGGAAGCGTCCGCCTCGGAAAAAATCCGTATTGTCTCCTCACCGCAGGTAGCGGAAACGGTATCGTATCCCATGGATTTGAGCATTGCAGAGGCGATGTCGCGGATGTAATCCTCATCATCCATGAGCAGTATCGTACCATCGCCTTTATGGTCGGTGATCGTCGGGGTGGATGTCGAAAGGGTGTGGGCGGTTTCTTTCGCGGCCGGCAGGTACAGATGCATCGTCGTGCCTTTGCCGTGTTCGGAGGTCGCCGTGAGGGTGCCGTCGTGACGGGAAATGATCGAGTAGGAAACCGCCAGACCGAGGCCGCTGCCTTTCTGCTTTGTCGTGAAGAACGGGTCGAAAATATGAGCGAGGTGTTCCGGTGGAATTCCGGTGCCCTGATCGCTGATGGAGATGTACACGTAGTCTCCGGGAGAAAGTACCGCGGGATGGTCGGTTGCATTGATTGCCGAAATGGTGATGACGCCGCCGCGCGGCATCGCATCCCGGGCATTGATGATAAGGTTGTCAATCACCTGACATATCTGATGCTGATCCACACTGCATTTCCTGAGAGCACTGTCGATGACGAATTCCGTACTGATTGACGATCCGCTCAGGGCGAACTGCACTGTTTCGCGCAGCAGGGGGGCGAGAGCGGTAACCTTGCGGGACGGGGCTCCACCCTTGGCGAAGGTGAGCAACTGGGCGGTAAGGTCCTTTGCCCTCCCGAAAACCGAGAACGCTTTGTCAAGATTATACCTGACGGACTCATCGTCGGCAATGCTTTCGCGGGCAAGGTCGAGGTATCCGAAAAGTCCGCCGAGCAGATTGTTGAAATCATGCGCGATGCCCCCGGCGAGGACCCCGAGGGATTCGAGCTGTTGCGCTTTCTGCAGGGCCTCCTGTGTTTTCTCCTTTTCGGTATTGTCGCGGAAAACGAGAACCACTCCGATCGTGACACTCCGGCGGTCTTTGATCGGTGCTCCGCTGTCGGCGATCACCCGTTCGCAACCGTCACGACCGATGAGGACGGTGTGATTGGCTAACGTTACGATCGAGCCGGTTGTGAGCACTTTTTCAACAGGGCTTTCACATGGTTGACGGGTACGTTCGTTTATGATGACGAATACTTCGGAAAGCGGCTTGCCTTCCGCCTCGGAGAACTCCCATCCGGTAAGCGATTCGGCAACCTTGTTCATCAGCACAATCCGACCGGAAACATCGGTGGCGATGACGGCATCGCCGATACTGCGGAGCGTCACGAGGAGCCGTTCCTTTTCCGCGACCAGCGCTTCTTCGGCATGCTTGCGGTCGGTGATGTTCTCAATCATCGCCAGGAAATACTGAAACGTACCGTCCTTGTCTCTGAGCGTGGTGATAATCACCGATCCCCAAACCGTCTCACCGTCCTTGCGGATATACCTTTTTTCCGTTTTGTAAAAAGGAAGATTTCCCTGCATCACCTGTTTGACCTGTGTTATGTCACCGCTTCGGTGATCGGGATGGGTGATTTCTCCGAAGGTACGGGACTGCAGTTCCTCTTCGGTATAACCGACCATTGAACAGAATGCCGCATTGACTTTAAGGAACGAGAACGATTTATCGACTATTGCCATTCCGAACATGCCGTCTTCGAAAATGCGTCTGAACCGCTCCTCGCTTTCGCGGAGTTTGTCGTCGGCGGTTTTGCGGGCGGTTATGTCCTCGAATACTGTGGCGAACTGGTTGGTACCCGGTGAAAATACCGAAATCGAAAAATGTTTTTCCAGGGGAGGAAAATAGGTCTCAAACCGGTAGGGGGTGCCGGTAAGGACCACGGTGGAAAATTCTTCAAAGTAAGGTGGTGTTTCGGTGCCGTAGAGTTCCGTTGCAAGTTTTCCCCGTGTCCTTTCAAGTGAAAGTCCGGTATGGTGTTCGTACGCCGGATTTATGGTGACAATCCGGTAGTTGCATGGTTTGCCGTTTTCGTCAAAGATGATATCATGCAGCGCGACACCCTCGGTCATCGATTCGAACAGCCGCTTGAACCGTTTTTCGCTGGCCGCAAGCGTGGATGCTAGTGATGCTTTTTCACGTTCGGAAAGGTACAGCTTCTTGTAGGTTCTCGATGAGCGGTGTCGCTGGTAAAGAATCGCGGAAAGCCCGATAATAAAAATCAGAAGGACGAGCACGACAACTGCGCGTCGGAATGCGTGCCGTACTTCGCCGAGCGCTTCCGAACGGTCGATTTTCGCAACCATGAACCAGGAGGTTTGCGGTATGGAACGTACGACCGCAAGTACCGGCATGCCGCGATAGTCCTTTCCTGAAATCGCTCCGGTGGTGCCGGACAGTGCCATAGCCGCAGGTAATTCAGGAGCGGAGAGCGGCAGGCGCAGAGTGAGTGCCGTGTTTTTCCGGTGTCGAAGTTCATTGAGAAACAGAACGTTGCCGTTCTCTTCTCTTATCAGCAATACTTCCGCAGTGGTACTGGGAGTCGGCCACGACTGGATCAGCGGAAAAAGAAATCTTGAAGGATCGAGATTGAGAAGCACGACGCCGATAAGATTGCTGTCCGGATCGGAAATCGGTACGAACAGGGTCAGGTGTATCGCGGAGCACAAAGAATCACCGTCCCGGTGAAGATCCGACAGCACCACGCGCCGGCTGGTGCATGCCGTATGAAAAGAAACGGTATCACTATACGTCAGGTTTCGAAACGTCTGATATTTCGCGGTTCCGAGGAGAATTCGGCCGCTTGTGTCGATAAGCTGTGCGGAACAATATTCTTTGAGACGTGTAATCCTTCCGAGAATCGAATTGAGTTCGTTGCGGGTGGTCGTATCGGACGGATGAAGGTGGAGCAATTTGAAGCGTTGTGCGAGATAGACGTCCGCGGCAATCATCTCGGCGTCTTCCCTGCGTTCCTTGCACCAGAGAATAATCTGTTCCGCTTTGAGATCCGCAATTGCCGAGAGGTTATTCTGAATATCCCTGCTGATGGTTTGTTCACGCGATCTGAACACATTGTACGTCAGTACAATCATGAGGATAGTAAGTACTGAGAAGAGCAGGGCCGTAATGACAATCCCGTTGTTTTTCGGGGAGGCATCCGGTGCCGGGGGGGAGGAGCCTTTCATGAGCGGATATCCTGTTGAGATCGCGTGCAGGTGGTTGTTTTTCAGTGTCGGTCCGAAGCGGTTCGGTACTTGTCGGTCGGGCGGAAAGATCGAAAGACAAGTCGCAGGAAGTACCCGAATGTGCACCGAACCACATTTCAATATATATCTGTCGGGAAAGCTGTCGGGAAATATTTTTCGGGATACGGAGCGGTATCCGGTTTGAATCGTTTCATTATCTGTCGCGATGTAAAAACATACTTGCGGGATAACCACCCGAAGGCGCAATAATGCTTCTTTCAGTCGAGAATCTGTCAACTTCTTTTCACCTGCGTTCAACGGTCGTTCAGGCGGTTCGGGGGGTATCGTTCGGACTTGAACGTGCCGAGATTCTCGGTATCGTCGGTGAATCGGGTTCCGGGAAAACGGTTCTTGCCCATTCTCTTTTGCGTCTGCTGCCGCATCCTCCGGCACGGATCAGGGGAGCGATCCGCTTCGGAGGAAATGATCTGCTAACCTGTGATGATAATGTCATCAGATCAATCCGTGGGAATGAGATCTGCATGATTTTTCAGGATCCGTCAACATCGTTCAACCCGTATCAGCGACTGGTCGATCAACTGGTCGAGCCGTTGTTGCTGCACCGGTCACTATCGCGGACGGAAGCGGTCGAACAGGCGGTCGCAGCACTTGACGAGACAGGAATACCCGACGCTGCGCGAAGGATACACTCCTATCCGCATGAATTTTCAGGCGGCATGCTGCAGCGGGCGATGATCGCGATGGCGCTGGTTATGCGTCCGAAGGTCGTGCTTGCGGATGAACCGACCACCGCACTCGATGTGACCGTGCAGGCCCAGCTGCTGCGACTCATGCGGAATCTGCGCGACCGTTATGCGATGACGGTACTGTTCATCACGCATAATCTCGGTATCGTCGCGGGATTCTGTGACCGTGTTCTGGTAATGTATGCAGGGTGTATTCTCGAATCGGCGCCGGCAATCCGGCTGTTTGGTGCAACCGCTCATCCGTACACGCGGGCACTTATCAGGAGTGTTCCCGATCTCACGGGTGGAATAGAACAACTGTATTCAATTCCGGGAGTGCCTCCTGATCCTGCGGCATCCGCAGACGGATGTCCTTTTTTTCCCCGTTGCCCCTATGGCGCGGATGAGTGTACTACAACGCCCCCGCATCTGGAACCGATAGGAGATGATCATGCGACCGCCTGCATCCGATTCAGAAACGGAGGTATTGCATGGTGAATGCCGCTTCCATGCTCCTTGCTATACGGAATGTTACCGTTTCGTTCCCCGGTTTCCGGCACCATGTCTTCAGGAAATCCGCGGATAACGACCGGTTGACTGCCGTACGGAATGTCTCGCTGTCTCTCGGTAAAGGAGTGACGATCGGACTGGTGGGTGAGTCGGGGTGCGGAAAAACGACACTCGGAAGAGCGGTGGTCGGGTTGCAACCGGTTGACAGCGGGAGTATCCTGTTCGAACGGAAGGAGCTGTCACATCTCTCCGGAACGGAACTTCGTACTGCCCGGAAGCGGATTCAGATGATTTTCCAGAACCCCTTCGCATCGCTTAATCCGCGTATAACGGTGTTTGATGCCGTTGCGGAGGCTCTGGAGACCACTGGAGGGTACCGACGAAACGATTTTCGCGACCGGGTCGCATTTCATCTGGAACAGGTGGGTCTCGACGGGACGATGATGCGTAAATTTCCGCATGAGTTTTCCGGCGGGCAGCGTCAGCGTATTGCGATTGCGCGTGCACTGGCCGCGGAACCCGCGGTGATCATTGCCGACGAACCGGTTTCCTCGCTTGACGTATCGGTTGCCGCCCAGATTCTCAATCTGCTGCATGAAATCCGTGACCGCCTCGGTCTCACCATGCTCTTCATTTCACACGATCTCTCGGTGGTCAGGTTTATCGCTCATACCATTGCCGTCATGTACCGGGGGAGTATTGTCGAATACGGTCCGGCGGATACGGTATTCAGTTCACCGCTGCATCCCTACACGGCTCTGTTGCTGCGATCGGTACCGGTATTGAATGCGGAACCGGGTGCCACCCCGTTTTTTGAGACGGTACCGCTCCGGGAAAACGCAGCCGGTGGTTCAACGGGGTGTCCATTCGCGTCACGCTGTGAATATACACAGGAAAGATGCCGGGAAACGGAACCGGTATTACTGCCGCAGGGGCCGACACCGGAGCGGCAGTGTGCCTGTTTTCGTGCCGGAGAAATCAGCCTGTAAAAAAAGTGTGGATCTCCGGTCGGATTACGTCAAAGAAAAACATGTCTTCTGAAGGCCGTTTAGCGGGAACCTGTCGCCGGTTATCTACAAAATTCCACAAAAAAAAACGAATATCAAGCCTGAGTCAGCGGACGGTCGGTCGTATTCATATATTGTTAGATAACTGTTAGTATATCGGGTGGGGGGGCTGCCCATACAGGTATTGTGGACTGTATTGTCGCCAATTTTATCTATTTCAATGACGATTTCAGGAGGAGACATGGGGAAAAGGGAACTGTGCCTTGCGCTGATCTTATTGATTATGCCGATGACGGTATTCTCGATGACAGAGGGATATATAGTCTGCGGTTCCTACGGTGGAACAAAAACATATCTGTTTGATAAGACCGGTGCGGTTGTTCATACCTGGGATCATGCCGCATTGCCCGACAATCTCAACGGCTACTCATGCTACCTTCTGGAAAACGGTGATCTGCTCAGAAGCGGACAGACCAATAACGACGTTTCTTCGGGCGCCGCGCCCAAACAGGGAACGCTTAGCGAAATCGATGCCCATGGAAATGTCGTGTGGGGATGGTACACTCATGCGAACAAACAGCAGATGATGCATCATGATTTCAAACCGATGCCGGGCGGGCATATTCTCTGTGTCGCCTTTGTCACCGTGGCCCGTGATTCGGCCATGGCGCTTGGTCTTGATTCCACGGTTTTCAGCAGTTCCGGCGGCATGGGTGGAATCGGCGGACCATCAACATCCATCGAGCTGGAGAAAATCTTCGAAGTCATTCCCGACCGTACCGGAGGGGACAACCATCAGATCGTCTGGGAGTGGAATATCTGGGATCATATCATACCGAAAGAACAGGCGGTTGACCATCCGGAACTCTTCAGCGGCGATCTCGGCCCGACGTTCTTCGGTCAATGGGTGCATCTCAACGGTATAGACTTCAGTCCCGAGAAAAATCTGATTGCTTTTACATCGCGAATTTTCAGTGAACTGTTCATCATCGATCACAGCACCACCACCGCAGAAGCCTCAGGTCATAGCGGCGGCACATACGGAAAAGGCGGCGACCTGGTTTACCGATGGGGAAAACCCTCAAATTTCTGTGTTGCGACGGAAACCGCCGAAACCACGATGGTTATTTCCGGGTTCGGTACCAACAAAGATACCACCTACAATATTACCATTACCAAATCACATGAGAATGATATTCTGCACTGCCTGCACTGTCCCAATTTCATCCCTGCAGGGTATACGGGAGCAGGCAACGTACTTTTCTTCCACAATAATGTGAATTCGGGCATGGGGCAGCTGGGTTTGTCGGAGGCAATCGAAGTAGCCCTGCCTGCAGATTTGTTGCTGGCGAAAAATACTCCCTCGGCACCGCTTTCTCCGACATGGAAGTACCGCTCCACCGGGACCGATACCATGTTTTCTTCGGCGATGAGCAGTGCGCTGCGGATGAAGTGCGGTAATACCCTGGTGCACGAGGCATATCCCGGAGGTAATTTATCATCCGCACAGGGCAGCAGAGTGCGTGAGGTATCTCCGACCGGTGAAGTGGTATGGGGCCCGGTATCGCTCAATCCCGCTGCAGATATCGTCTCGGATGGCGGGGGCGGGATGATGAGGCAGGGATTCAACGCCGCGAAAATCATGTATTACCCTGAAGATTACCCGGGTATCGATTCACTGTTCAATAAAAAGGCCATTGGCACCCGAACCGGTGCGCGGTTGAATCCTGTAAGAACTGTCGGAATCGTAGTGAAAAACCGGGAACTGTTGTTCACCAATGTTGCCAATGCGGAAATTACCGTCAGTACACTGCAGGGAGCGTGTGTCGATCGTATTCATTCGAGTGGGGCGGCAATGACCTATTCAGCGAGGTCCCTGGCGACGGGTACCTATATCGTGACCGCAGGTATCGAAGGGCAGGGGAGTATCCGGCGGTTGTTCAATGTCGTGCGGTGAACGGGGGGGAGGGTTCACGGCCGGTACATTGAAATATGGCGATGAAGTCCGACCGGACGATAAAAAAAACAGTGAGAAGCACTGACTCTCCTTACGCTTGGGGAATGATAATCTTTTTCGCAATTATTCAAAGCCGGTAGCGGATTTTCAAATGCTCTCCGATGAAGTTCTCCCGATCTGTTAAACTCTATAAACGATATAGTATGTTTACTACTGCTCCGGCATTCAGTATGTCCGTGCGGTTTCGTTATTCCGGTTGCCGGTGATTTTTTATCGGAGAGGCATATACCATTGGCTGATTTATCTTCAGGATATACCGGCTCAACCGCCAGTCGCCTGTTACACGGCTGGATCAGTGTCGTGTTGATGGTATTGATCGTCAGTGTCGGATGCATCGCGATTTACCGGGAAAATCGGCTCATGTCGGTTGCATATCTCGTGGTGGTCGCTTCGGGAATGCTTGGTGTTCTCTATGCATTCTGTGCAAAATGTTCCTGCAAAAACGCCTGCAGGCATATTTTCCTCGGGAAGCTCACCCGTTTTCTTCCGCGAAGAGAGGTCGCCCCCTATACCGTTTCGGATTATACCGCTACGGTAATCGGATTCTCTCCGATGCTGTTGTTTCCGCAATACTGGCTCTTCAGTCAGAAACCGTTACTGCTGCTGTTCTGGCAGTTGACTGCCGCACTGGTGGTCGAGATTTTCTTGTTTATCTGCAGAGGGTGTGAAAACAGTCATTGTCCCGCAAGGAAGATCAGGAAATGACCCTCTGACCTTTGGCCGGTGGGGCGGTTTCCGGCGTAAAGAGGTGTCGTTGTTTCAAGGAACGCCCACCTGAAACTGCCCCGATGGAGATGAGCAACGTCCCCTGCAGGTATCTCGATCGTAAGTGTACGGTTCAGAGTCCAATCCGCTATCTTCACTGAAAATTCACTAACGCTTCATGTGAACTACAATCCCGTGTCGTATTCTTTCAATAGCTGACAACGTGTGGCTGAAATGCAATAATAATCACCGGCGAAATGTACCGGCAGGGAAGGATACACCATGCAAAAATCATTCAGAGGAACGGGAATAGTGACCCTGCTCGCGATTCTGCTGTCGACGGCTTCCATTATCGTGGAACTGACCACTGGAATCTGTACTGAGATTTTTTTTGACCCGATTCCCACTCTGTTGACGACGTTACTTGCCTGTACCGTTCCGCTTTCGCTTGTCGTCGCCCTCTATCTACTCAATGCACCCTTTACGGAAGTTCACGACCGGATTGCGCTTGTCTGCACCGGTGTCGCGTTCTCCGTATCCGCCGCCTTTTCCCTGCAGATGCTTCCGACAATGCATTTCTGCGCGATCGGACTGATTGTATTCGGAATCGGGAGCCTGGGGTTGAGCCCGTATCTTTGTTTGACGGCGTCACTGCTGCTCGTGTTTCAGTGGCATTGGTATGGAGCACCGTCCGATGACGATGACGATGGCCCGGTGCGACGGGTGCGACGCCGGAAACGGGGGCGATGGATATGGCTCGGTATTCCTGCGGTGGCGGTTATTCTCTTCTGGTGTCCGATGGTGATCGGTGTCGTCCAGTGGATGCTGCATAGCGATACCGTTTCAATTAAAAACAGCGGTTTGTCGCTGTTTCGATACGGTGTGTCGCGCGAGGCGGTTGAAGCGGTGCTGCACAGGAACGGTTCCGGCGTCGGTCGCGGGATCTGGTATACACCGACGGGGGCAGGTCGGGAAAGACTCATGGAGGCGTATCACTATCTTTATGGAACGTCGGAAACCGGTCGGAGAAAAGCGGAAAGGGGAACCGCACTATTCTTTTCCGACCGGAATATCGGTGGAGACCGTATCGGAGAACCGGTACCCGGTCTCGATTTATGTGAGTCGGCCATTGACGTTGCCATTTCGGAAAATGAAGGGACCGCCTGTACTGAATGGACGATGACCTTTGAAAATCACGGCTCCCGACAGGCGGAAACGCGTGCGTATATCAGGCTTCCATCGTACGGGGTGGTGTCGGATGCCGCTTTATGGATTGACGGGAAAGAAAGCCCGGCTGTTTTCGGGAGAACCGAACAGGTGAAGCGCGCTTACCGGAAGGTGGTATCGGTGCGGCGGGATCCGCTTCTGGTAACCTGGGTGGCTCCCGAGGTGGTTCGTGTTCAGTGCTTTCCGGTACTTCCCGATAGTACCATGAAAATTCGCATCAGGATTACCGCTCCGTTGTTGCACGGGGTGTATGCACAGTTCCCTTCGATTCAATACTGCAATTTCGAAATACCCGGGCAGCTGCATCATGCCGTCAAGGCGACCGGCGACGGTATCGTTACTTTACACGGTGCAGACATGAAGCCACTACGGCAGCACTTCCTTGCAGTAGGGGTGAAGGATGTCCTCCTGCGTGAACCGTCACTGTTGCTGCAGTGTGAAGACCGGATACCGCCGGCTTTACCGCCGATGAAAAGAAACGGAGAAGACCGACCGGTACTGGTCATCGACGGGGTTGTATCCGCGGCGGCATTCAGTAACGATCCGGGAATGATTTCCCGCTGCTTTTCGAAAGTGTATTGTGCCAACCCTTATGACTGTTCCGTGTGGGAGGGAAATGAACCGTTTGCCCGGTTTATCACAGCGCATGCGCGTTACCGTACGGTTAACGCGACGATCGCGTTGAAAGCCGCCATAGCGGATGCGCAGAAAAGAGATGTTGCCCTGGTGTGGGCATACGGTGAAACCTCTGGCGATAAACTGACGGAATTGGCCGGAATTTTGCGTCGCTTTACAACCGTACCTGTTATCGGTTATGCGCTCGATTACAACGCAAGAGGATTTCCGTTCGGCAGTGAGATCTGCAGATTCCTGACGGATGCTCCGGTAACGGGAGTATTCCACCGTGATATAACCGATGCTGTCGGCAGAGTAACTGCGGCGATGAAGACGGGCTGTAAAGATACCTCGCAGTTTCCGGCCGGTGGCCGTGAAGAAAGCTGCAGCAGGTTGCCTGTCGGTAAAGCACAACCGGAAGCGCCATTATATGATCTGCTGGTGTATTCACAGGTGATGGAAGCATGGTACAAGGGAAAGAAACTGTCGGAAACTCTGGTTGAACGGGCGGTGGCGGCAAGACTGGTTACACCGGCAAGCGGTGCCGTGGTGCTTGAAAACAGGCAACAATATGAAGACTCCGGTCTGAATGCGGATGGTGGAGAACAATCCGCGGTCAGTGTCGACGAACCGGAAATGCTGCTGCTGATGGTACTCGGATTATGTATCCTGTCGATCGTACGGATGCTTTCCGACCGTCTTCGCAGGAGCAAACTCCTCCGTTAA
The DNA here is from genome assembly GCA_016930275.1 of Chitinispirillaceae bacterium. Lineage (GTDB taxonomy): Bacteria > Fibrobacterota > Chitinivibrionia > Chitinivibrionales > Chitinispirillaceae > JAFGNB01. The sequence goes on along the minus strand of JAFGHA010000105.1, from coordinate 16,272 downwards.
AAATAGCGGGAAGGAACGTTCCGTTGTGACAAATGATCAGATCATGAACGTTTCCTCGAGAATATGCGTAAGCTGCATTTCCGTCAGCAGAACCGGATTACCTTTCATACTGCTCGCTTTTGCCGTGGCGGTGACGATTTCCGGGTAGCGGTCCGGACTCAGACCGAACCGGTCGGCGGACGGGAGCGGCAGCTCCCTGCAGAGTTCGTGTAGCCATCTGACGCCATCTCCCGCCGATGCCTTCGGGTTTCCGGTACAGATCCGGGCAATGGTGGTATACCGGTCGAGAGCTGGTGCCTGAGGTTGTTCCTTCTGTAAAACTGCAACATTCATCTCCATTACCTGCGGCAGCAGCAGTGCACAGACCGCTCCATGCGCGATGCCGCAGATCCCTCCGACGGGAGAGGCAAATCCGTGAACCGCGCCGAGTCCCGCATTGGTGAGTGCCATACCGCTCAGCAGGCTTGCCGCGGCCATATCCTCCCGTGCCGCCGCATCGTTGCCGTTCGTACAGGCGCGGCGGAGGGACCGGGAGGCGCGCTTAATTCCTTCGAGACAGAAGCCGTCGGTGAGCGGCTGCGCCCGGACACTCACATATGCTTCGATGCATTGCGTCAGCGCGTCGAGTCCCGTGGCGGCGGTAGTCTCCGCCGGAAGGGTGAACGTGAGTTCCGGATCGATGACCGACAGGCGGGGGAGAAGATACGGGCTGCGGAGGCTTACTTTCACCCGGCGTTCGGGAGAGGTGATCACTGCATTCTTCGTTACTTCCGCGCCGGTTCCGGCGGTGGTCGGCAGAACGATGCAGGGAAGCGACGGCTGCAGCAGCGATTTTCCTTTACCGATGACCTCGAGATAGTCGGTAAGCTCCCCGTTGTTCGCACCGATAGCGGCGATCGCCTTGGCGGCATCGATGACACTGCCGCCGCCGATACCGATGACTATGTCGCATCCTTCTTCACGCAGTGTGGTGGCCCCTTCTTCAATGAGGGAGACATCCGGTTCACGGGGGATGGAAAACGGCACCGCCGAAAGTCCCGCTCCTGAAACAGAATCAAGAAAGTGGTCAATTCTTTCCGGGGTACCACCAGTGACGATCATTGCATGCGTCCCCATGGCAGCGGCTTCGGAAGCGACCTGTGAGGAGGTTCCCGGGCCGAAAAGAATACGGGTGGCTGTGGCGAATTCAAATCTCATGACATCACCACCGCGCATCTTCCGGAAACATGTTGGTGTATTTGATACTTGAACGGGGCTGTGCCATCATGTCGGCAACGGTATCGCGCCACTTTTTGTAGTGATCGGTTTCCTTGTGTGCGGCGGCGGCATCGGTATCGCGATAGACCTCAACCAGCACGAAGCTGTCGGCTGCATCCTGCTGTTGAACCACGTCGAATCGAGCAATACCGGGTTCGTTTATGCTGTTGCGTGCATTTTCGATTGTTGCCGCTTTGAACTCGTCGATACGGTCGGGAAGAACTTTCACGAAGACATGAACGATGAACATGGGTATCCTTTATTGAGATGATCGTAGTGATGAAAATATACGGAAGGGAAGGAGTAAGAACAAAAATAAAAGTGAAGGTGAAGGTAAAAATTCCCGTATCGTACCCGGAATGCGTGACAACCATTTAACGCAGTGAATTCGTGCATTCCGCTTCGATCTCGATACTGACCGTTGCTTCTGATGGTTACCATCCGGTAAATTGCCGGTTTCCGGTTCATCAATCAAACAGATGACCCTTTTCCCGATACTTGTCAAACAATCTGCCCCACGTGGTTTCTCTTCGCCAGCGGGCGGCGATTTTCCGGTACTTCAACGGCCAGTAGAGATAATCCTGCTCAGATAGTTATCCCGCCATGCGGAAAGGTGTCAGAATAGGGTATTCAGAATTCAGAATAAGAAAGAAATACACTGCCTGTTCTTTGAATAATTCTGAATGGTTTCCGCAATTGTTTTTCTCACTCACCTTTCACCGGACCGCGCCAGATAAGTCGTATCGCATCGCACCGGACCCTGGTGGCATCGAGATGACCGAGCAGTTCCGATTCCTCCCGCTTGAGGTTCTCCGTTTCCCCGGGAACGATCGTCGCACCGAGCGACCGGAGGACCGAGAGTCGCTGCCGCTCCTCCGTATATGTTTTCCGTATCGTTTCTTTGACATTGGTGATAACGGGTATTGTCTGTTCATGCGCAAGTTGTTCAGCCGCCTCGAGAAGCCGGGGAAAAGTAACCTCGATGAGCTTTTTCTGGGTAATGAGTTTTTCCACCGGGCCGTTTCTGCCATGCGCATCGAGCAATTCCGGCGGATACCGGTCGGTCACCGCCTGCAGATGATGATTTACCACCATGCGCAGCGGTTGCGGAGTAAAAAAACGGAATAGCCGCAGTTCCACCGGAGCGATACATTCCATGACGAACATCGATTCGAGCAGCAGTTCCGTTACGTCGGGATCGTTCCACAATGCGAACGATGCGGTGCCGTGCGGTGAGGAGAGATAGAGATCGAGCGCTCCGGTAACCATCGGATGATCGATGGTGAGAAATTCCACCATGTCGTGACTGCAGGCGGTGGTACGGTCAAACGTGATTACCGGCCGTTCCGCACGGGGGAGTGGAAACGCATGGTCGGTGCAGAACTCGGTGATGAGTGCCAGACGGCGGTCCCCCGCTTCTTCCGTTTTGATGCCGAAGTGTCCGAAGAGTCCATTAATCAACCGCGCGGTGCGGTTCCCGGTGGATTCTTTTTCGATGTTGTGGATGAGCCGCAGCGCCTGCGGAAGATTGTTCGAAGCGCATTCCAGCAGAAAGTCACGATGACCGAAAAGATCTGCAGTCAGTTCATCCGTGCGCTTGCGCGTATCATAGAGCAGTGCTGCAATCGCGGCGGTATCGTCCGGCGTCGCGGCGCACTGTTCAAGTCGTGCACGCATCTCTTCGAATACCATTCCCGCGGCGGGAACATTTTTCTCTAAGGCTTTGACCCCTTCATGGTACCAGCGGCAGAGCAGCGCTTCGCCGGATCCCTTTACCACCGGGACATGAATGGCGATCGTATGTTTCTGACCGATGCGGTCGAGGCGGCCGATGCGCTGTTCCAGCAGTTCGGGATTCCATGGAAGGTCGAGCAGTATCAGATCGCTGCAGAACTGAAAGTTTCTTCCTTCGCTGCCCGATTCACTGCAGACGAGAATCCGCGGGCCGTGTGGTTCGGCGAACCATGCGGCCTGACGGTCTCGCTGCAGCAGCGTCATCTCCTCATGAAACAGCGCCACATCGATCGCAATGATCTTCTGAAGCGCATCTCTGAGGGTTACGGCGGCAGTGATGGTTGAAGTGATGACCAGTACCTTGCGCTTCGGATGCCTTTTGAGAAACCCGGCGATCCAGACGGTATGCGGATCGGCGCCGGTGGTATCCGGAGGATCAAGTGGAATAATGAAGACCTCCCGATCCGGAAATCCGGAAACGGTACGTCGGGTGTTGCGCAGATAGGCGCGTCCCACACCGAACAGGTCAATCAGTTGTGCAACGGTAAAGGTTTCCGGAAGAACCGGTGTATCGTTATCGTTCATGTCGCCGCGGTTGACGAGCAGTTGCCGGAGTTCATCATCGAGCGGTACTGCCGTATCGGAGGCGATACTTCCGTCATCGCCGGACTGCAGTTCTTCCAGGTGGCGGGAAACGGTTCTGAGCCGTTGTACTTCATTACCGTAACTTTCCGGTGTAGTGTAACGGTGCTGATCGAGCAGCCGCAGCCGGGAGAAGTGTCCTTTGCGGCCGAACTGTTCCGGAGTGGCACTGAGCAGAATCATGGAACAGCCGTTTGCCGCGAACGTCTCGAGTATGCCGAAAAAGGGATCCTTGAGGGCAATGTGATGCGCTTCGTCAACAATTACCATATCCCAGCGGGCTCTTTCGAGCTGCCTGAGAATGGTCGGGTACCTCCGGACGGTGGCACGGCTGCAGATCCAGAGCGGATCATCGTTGAACCATTCACCTTCCGGGCCCTCTTCGTCCGCCTGTTCTTCGGAGCAGAGGCGGCAGGTGATGTTGAACCGGCGCAGGAGTTCCACGAACCACTGGTGTACCAGTGCATCGGGAACAAGAATGAGCGCACGTACCACCTGACCGGTAATGATACAACGATGCAGCATCAGGCACGCTTCGATGGTTTTTCCCAGGCCTGTTTCATCGGCCAGCAACACCCGTATCTTCGGTTGTGCGGTCGCTTTTCCGGCGATATACAGCTGATGCGGAATCAGTTCGATCCTGCCTCCGACGAATCCGCGCACCGGAGAGCCGGTGATGGCAAGCCGCTCGCGGACCATGGTGCAGCGGAAGGTGAAATCGGTGATGCTGTCGGCGATTCCCGCAGAGAGTCGCTGCTGCGGGGTTGAAAAAGCGATCGTATCGGCAAGATCGGATTCGGGGATTACGGTTTGACCGCAGTGGTAGGTGACCAGACCGGTGCTGAGGTCTTCATCGACCGACACCACCTTGTACTCTTTCCCCTTTGTGTTTTTAACCCGGTTGCCGGCAGAAAAGATAATCCGCTGCAACGGTGCATCTTCAAGAGCATAGAGGCGGGTGGTCGCATGAGTGCTGAAACGGATTTCCACCCGTCGGTTGGCGACGGCGGTGATGCTCCCGAGACCGAGTTCGGGTTCGGCGGTACTGATCCATCGCTGACCGACGGTGAATCGGGAAGATTGAGGTCGTTGGTTCATTGGATTCCTTGCGGAAAAAATGCCGAGGGGAGATCTGAAACCTCCTCAAACGGAAAAATGGTTTCTTCCCCGTCAGGAACGGGAGTTTTCAAAACGCCATGCCCCTGCACCCGGTATGCGTCAGGCGATTGCGTAAGCTCCGATCTGCCGTAATCAGGCGCCCTACTCCACGGAGGTCATCAGTACCGCGCGGTTGCCGGTGACTGCCAGAATCACGTCGTCTTCGGAAACGGTAAATCCTTTTGCCGCTTCGTTCGGTCGAGTCCGCGTCAACAGGACATACACCAGGGTCGTATCGCTGTTTTTCGGTTCCACCCGGAAGTCAAGTGTCGCCACGTCCGTGAGTCCCATGGAATGCAGTATGGCGTTGAGCAGCGGCTGCGGATCGTAGATCCTCCGTTTGAACGTTTCGACAAGATCATACCTGCAACGGATCTCCGGTTCAGGGGCATGCCGTAGCGGTGTGAAGAGTTTCAGATACCGCTGATAGTTCTCCTCGAGAGATTCAAAGAACGCCGATTGCCTGTTCGTCTGCATGGAGTCGTTCTGTACCGCAAGAGCCTGAGCGATGAGTGAGTCACCCAGAGTCTCGTCAACGGCCTGAAGGCGTGCCTGTGCCGCCTGGAAACCGCTGGAGTCGATAAGCGGACCATACCGTCCTGTCTGCACCGCCGGGGGATGAAACAGGCAGGAGGTGCAAAGAAGAAGAAGGAGAAGGACAGTATGCGGTTTCATGAGAGATCCTTTTTGCGGAATCGGTGAGGGGCGGTAATGCTATCCCCGGTGAAAATATCGGATATGTCGTCGGCGGGGGTGTTCCGGGAATACCCCGTATACTGAGAAAAATAATTATCTGACAAGAAAATGCGTTTCCGGCATTTTTCGTAGATTTGCCGCTGCAAGTTCCGCCGTGATATCCCGCTGCGGCATGGCGAGCAGCTCGTAGCCGACCATGAATTTCTTTACGGTCGCACTGCGCAGGAGCGGCGGGAAAAAATGAAAATGAACATGCCATTCCGGATGATCATTTCCGTCGGTCGGTTGCTGGTGGATGCCCATGGAATAGGGAAAGCTGGTCGAAAAGAGATTGTCATACCGTGTACCGGTCCGTTTGAGTGCATCGGCCAGGTCGTTCCGTTCATTATCCGACAGGGTCAGCAGACTTGCATGATGCTGCTTCGGCAGTAACATTACCTCATACGGCCAGATCGCCCAGAACGGCACGAGCACCGCGAATGACCCGTTTTCGAATACGATCCTTTCACCCTTCTTTAACTCCCTGGCGAGATAGTCACACAGCAGGCATGACGAGTGTGACTCATGGTACTCTTTCTGAGCAGTGCACTCTCTGGCCGGCAGCTGCGGTACCTGCTCGTCGGCCCATATCTGTCCGTGCGGGTGCGGATTCGAACAGCCCATCTGACTTCCCTTATTCTCGAAGATCTGCACATACCCGATGTGCTCCAGTTCCCCGAGTTCCCGGTACTGATCGGTCCAGAGATCCACGACCGAACGGATCGCCTCCGGTTCCATGAGCGGCATGGTGAGGTCGTGACGAGGCGAGTAGCAGATAACCCTGCAGATACCTTTTTCACTATGTGCTCTGAGCAGTCCACCTTCGTCGATATCCGCATCCGGGACTTGCGGATAGAGCGCCGAGAAGTCATTTCTGAAAATAAACGTACTCTGATAGGCGGGGTTGGTGTCGCCATCGGCCCGTTTGTTACCCGGACAGAGATAACAGCCGGGATCGTAGGTGCAACTCTCGGGAATCCTGATTTCATCGGTTTTTCCCTGCCACGGTCGTTTGGTCCGGTGAGGGGAAACCAGAATCCATTCATTTGAAAGTGGATTATACCGGCGATGCGGGTGCTCGAACAAAGACATTGCTTCTCTCCTTGAACTATTGAAAGGGGAAAATACAACAGGGGGGGTGATTTGAGTACTATTCAGGTGTTCAGGAGTTGAGCAGGTACTGGTAATTGTCATCTTTACTCGTCTTTGGTATTCCGGCAATCGGGTAGATCTCATTTTTAGAAATTCTTCGACAATGCTCAGAATGAGCGAAAAATAGTACCGTTCGTGCTGATCCTCCCGCCAAGCGGGACGGGACGAGGTATGAACGGTAATTATGGGTAATAGTTGATTGTCAAAGTGATGATTGCCGGCTATAAGAAACCGGGGGCCGGTTACATGAAAAAGTTCTCCCGGATAAAAGCGCTTCGCTGCACTCCTTCTCAGGTTTGTTCCGGTTTCTGCAAAGTGTTTTGTTTCTTGTTCCCGCAAAATTATCAACCGTGCCCGGGTAAAAAATCAATTGCCGTTCTGCAACCGTTCGTCCGAAGTCCTGAAGGGCATGGTTGATAAAAAAAATGCTAAAAGTTCCCTTCGAAAAGGTGTAGTCCCCGTGCGCGGATCCGGGTATCTTTTCACATGAACTGTCCGGTACCGGTCGCGACCCGGATGCACTGACCGTTCTATTATATACGGTCAACACTGATTCACGGAAAGGAAGGGATTATATGTTTATATATGGAAAAGGATGGTTGACCGTCGTCGGTTTATTTTTTCTGCAGCTCTCCGGCTGCGGCCTGCAGTTGCAATTGAAACCGATTGACGGTGAAATCGTTACCGGACCGGCAATGACACTCGATCCGGATGAGTACTGGGACCGGATTTCAGAAACAGTAGTATCGCCTCCCGTACTTCCCGATGGTGTTACACCGGTCCGCCACTGGTTTGACAACGGGATGCCGCCGAAAGGATTCTCGTATGTTTACGGAGGTAAAACAGCATATGCGCTGCAGAAAGGAACGGCTTCGCCGTACCGGGAAATATTCGCCGCATATCTTGACGATAAAGATTATTCGGGGGTGAGTATTGCTCTCGGAGAGGGCGCCGGTATCGATCTTAGGAAGTTGCGGTCGGCATCTGCCGCGGGGATCGGGTTCTGGTGCCGGGGCAAAAACGGGGGCGAAGCGGTGTATGTGGGTCTTCTCGATGACGACACTGACGGGAAGAAGGTACAGACGAAGGTGGCGCTGCGTGATTTTGTAAGCATTGATACCGTCTGGCAGTATTGCATGCTGCCGCTCAAACGGTTCGGAGCGAAAGGAAAATACTGGGATGAACAGCGGAAATCGGAGGTGTTGGCCGATGTCGACTGGAGTGCGGTAAACGAGTTCCGCCTGTCGGTCAACCGCGGGGAAAACTCCGGTGCCGGTGGAAAGCCGGTGAGTATCTATGTCGCTGATGTTGCCGTTATCGATGAGATTCCCGGTTATGTCGATCCCGACGAGTACTGGGCGGCATTTTCATCCGACGCACCCGATCTGACACTGCATGACTTTGAAACCGCAAGTGATACGGGTTGGACGACGGGGACCGGACCGGCATCGACCGTCGGCATTGCGCTGGTGGAGGCAACCGGCAGTAACTGCGGCGCCCGTTCGCTTGCCGTTACCTACCGTCTCAACGACTGGTGTGACGTGATGTCCGATTACCGGTCCGGAGCACTACCGCAGGAGTACCGGAACTGGACAGGGTACTGGGGTATCAGACTGACGGTCTGCAGTGCAAAGGCGTACCAGACGCTCAATCTGCAGATAAGTGATGCGGGAAATGAACTTTATATCGCCTCATGCGGAGTACCGCAGGGTTGCAACGACATCATCGTGCCGTTCAGGGAATTCGAGAAGTTTCCCTATTATCAGCCGCCCGACGCCCGGCACGACGGCCGGTTCGATCTTGACGGCGTTATCATGCTCGATATCAAACCGGCGGGAGAGGGAACCGACGGCACGTTTCTGATTGATAATATCGTGCTCACCAACGATCGTACCGTCGTTCGTAAAAAGACGGCTGATACATCGAATGTGACGATACACGCGGACTTCACCAGGGTAATCACCCCGGAGGTGAACAGCGGCATATTCGGTATCAACGCCCAGCACTGGGACGGCGATCTGCTCTCGGTGAAGAGTGCGGAATATGTCAAGGCTGTCGGACACCGGGTGATCCGCTTTCCCGGCGGACTCAGCGCCGACGAATACCACTGGAAAGAAATGCTCGATGCGAAGGACCATAACGTTGATATCGATGAATTTCTTGATTTCTGCCGGAAAACAGGTTGCGAACCGATGCTGACCGTCAACTTCGGCACCGGCACTGTCGATGAGGCCGCGGCCTGGGTTCACTATGTCAATGTGGAGAAGCGAAGGAAGGTGCGCTATTGGGAGGTGGGTAACGAGCTCTACGGCAGCTGGCATAAAAACCACTGCAGTGCCGAAGTGTACGGGAGGCGTGCCGCGGAATTTATCCGTGCGATGAAAAAGGTCGATCCGTCGATTCTGATCACGGTGGTATGGGAACTTGAGAGCCCGTGGAACCGTACGGTATTCGAGTATGTAAAAGACATCGCCGACGGTGTCAACGTGCACAACTATCCGCAGGAGAGCGGTGAAGAAAACGACCAGGCGCTGCTTGCATCACCCCAGGCACTCGAAGGTATCGTTGCCCGCGTACGACGGCAGCTTGCCGACTACGGCGCGGCAGGCAGGCCTTATCAGATATGGCTCACCGAATGGAATTCGGTCGATTTCAATCCCGGCCCCCAGAGTCTCGGGATAGTCAATGCACTTTTCGCGGCCGACTATCTCGGCATGCTTGCCAGAGTCAATGTTGAACAGGCTTCTTACTGGAATATCCACAACAGTATGTTCACCGAAGGCGGGGATTACGGGTATCTGTCGCGTTCCGATGTGCCGGAAGGTGCGAATATCCCGCGGCCGTCGTACTGGGCATTCCGGCTCGCTTCCATGAGTCTGCGGGGAACACTGGTGGACTGTTCAACCGACGATATCAATGTCTCGGCCTATATGAATCGTCTGCCCGACGGTAATGCCAGTCTTCTGCTGATCAATAAATATCCCCGGACTTCGGTGAAGGTCCTGTCCGGAGTGCCGGATTTCGGAGGTACCGTTACCACGATGCAGCTCACCGGCAAATCTGGTCCCGGGGGGTATTCAACCACGACGATCGAGACTACACGGAGAAGTACGATCATTTTGCCGCCGTGGTCGATTACGGTGCTGCAAAACAGATAAATAGTACCTGTTCAGAATGTCCTTCTGCACTACCCTTCGACAAGCTCAGGGCGAGCGTAATCCGCGTAATTCGCGAAAAAAGACCGCTCATGCTGAGCCTCGTCGAAGTAAGGGCGATCTTTTTACCGTATTTTGAACAGAAACTAAATAAACTCCATACCTTCAATAAAGGATATTTCATAACGGGTATGAAACAATTCGTCTGAGAGAATCCGGGACATATTTTATTTGTAGTTATTGATTTTCAGCTGCACTATTCACGCAAATAATGGATAATTTCACTGATACTTCGGTCGGTATTTCTCTCCCTGGCAGCTGCATATATTGGTTTCCCTGCAACTGTTCTCTCCTTCTGCGGGATAAAAGGAGCGGTCTGAATGCCCGAAAATGATACCGTACAGCCGATTGATTCCGAAAATGAGGAGCCGCAGAGTTTTTACCGGGACCTTGTCGAGGCATCGCAGGATCTGATCTGGCAGTGTGATGCGGAGGGACGGTACATCTATCTCAATCCGGCCTGGGAAAAGGTATTCGGCTATTCTCACGAAGAAATGATCGGTAAGAAATTCACTGATTTCCAGACACCGGATCAGGCCGAAAAGGACATGGCTGAATTCAGACGGCTCTTGGACGGCAGCATGGTGAAAGGCCTGCGGTCGGTACATATCGGCAACAATAACCGTGAGCTGCATCTGGTTTTCAATGCCGTTTTTATTCGTGATGAGGCGGGCAACATATGCGGTACCCGTGGAACCGCCCATGATATAACCGCAGCAATTGAAGCGGAACAGAAAATCGCCGAGCAACAGTTTTTTCTCCAGAAAGCACAGGAAATCGGTAGAATCGGGCATTTCAGCTACGACCCGGTTACCGGAGCGATGGACGGCTCGGATGAACTGTACCGGATTTTTGATATTGACAGGAATATGCCGCTGCTGGAGGCATTTTCAACGACTGTTCATTCTGAAGATGCACCTCTGTTGTTCAACAGTATCGAACGGGCCGCAAAGGATGGAACGCCCTATACGATCGAACACCGGATTCTGCATCGGGACGGAACGGTGGTGCAGGTTCAGTCCAGAGGCGAGATAATCGATACCCCGCGGGGGCGCAGAATGGTCGGGGTCGTGCACGATCTTACCGATCAGAAAAAAATTCTTGAAAAACTCCGGGAGAGCAGGGAACGGTATCGTACGATTTTTGACGGTGCCGCCGAAGGCCTGCTTATTGCAGATACCGAGACAATGCAGTTCCGATACTCAAACCCGGCCATCCGGTCAATGCTGGGATACAACGAACGGGAACTTGAGGAACTCTCTGTACGGGATATTCATCCTTCCGACGTCATCGACGATGTACTGGCCGCTTTTCAAGCAGGAACCCGCGGAGAAATAAGGACACTGCCGACACTACCCTGTAAACGCAAGAACGGATCGATATTCCATGCGAGTATCACGACGTCATTCGTTCAGATCAAGGGAAGAACCTATCTGGTCGGTTTTTTTTCCGATGTTACTGAACGGCGTAAATCCGAACAAGCCCTGCGTGCAAGTGAGGAAAGGTTGCGATCGGTAATCGATGCCGCACCCTACGGAGCACACCTCTATGAACTCGATGCGGACGGGAGGCTCGTTTTTTCCGGATATAATCACAGTGCGGATCGTATACTGGGAGTGAAGCATGCTCAGTTTGTCGGAAAAACGATTGACGAGGCGTTCCCTCCGCTTGCGACGACGGAAATTCCTGAACGGTATGCTTCGGTTGCCCGTGACGGCGGGTCGTTTGAAACCGAGCAGGTGGAGTATGAACACGGTGGAATAAAAGGCGCCTTTGAGGTGCACGCCGTTCAGACCGGACCTGAAAGAATGGCCGCATTTTTCCGTGATATCACCGAATACCGGAAGGCTGAACTGGCATTACGGGAGAGTGAACGTAAATTCAAGGCTATTTTCAATTCGAGCTTTCAGTTTGTCGGACTGCTTACTCCCGACGGGATATTGACTGAGACAAATGATTCGGCGCTCCGGTTTGCGGGTATCACCCATGAGGAAAGCATCGGTAAACCACTTTGGGAAACCCGCTGGTGGAACGGTAATACGTCGAGGATGGAGCAGCTCAAAGATGCCATCAGGCGTTGTGCACGCGGAGAATTCGTCAGATACGAGATCGAGATGCAGGGAAAGGGAACAACTACCGCCCTTGTGGATTTTTCCCTTAAACCGGTGTTCGATGCTGATGGTGCCGTTAGCATGCTGGTTCCTGAGGGACGGGATATTACGGAGCTTAAAAATACCGAATCACTTCTCATCAATGCGCAGCGGCTCGAATCGCTCGGCATTCTCGCCGGCGGTATCGCCCATGATTTTAATAATCTGCTCACCGGTATATTCGGCAGCGTCGAGCTGGCGGCACTGGACACGAAGGAGGAGAGTACCGCTTCGTACCTGTCGACGGCACGGGTGGCGATGGACAGGGCGAGGGATCTTACGCGTCAGTTACTCACGTTCGCCAAGGGAGGTGCCCCTGTCAAGAAAGTGGAACAAATGGCGCCCTTCCTTGAAGAAACCGTGAGATTTGCACTCAGCGGATCGAATATTTCCATCAGATTCGATCTCCCCGAAGAAGTGTGGCCGTGTACTATCGACAGAAACCAGATCGGTCAGGTTATCGACAACATCGTTATCAACGCCGACCAGTCGATGCCCGCCGGTGGAACAATTGCCATTGTCGCACGCAATATTCATCTTTCTCCCGGACAGCATCCGGCATTGCGGCAGGGAAATTATGTCAAAATGTCCATCGTGGATCGGGGAATCGGCATTCCGAAGGAAATCCTCTCGAAGATATTCGATCCTTTTTTCACGACGAAATCCAAGGGGCACGGTCTGGGACTTGCCATGTGCTACTCTATCGTCAAGCGTCACTTCGGGGTGATCGATGTTGAATCGGAACCGGGAAAGGGAAGTATCTTCACGGTGTATCTGCCGGCGCTCCCGGGGGAGGATACGGTGGAGAAGGTTGATGCGGGAATCTCCTACAAAGGCAAAGGTCCTGTTCTGGTGATGGATGATGATGAACTGATCCTGAATACCGTCGGGGCGATGCTCAAACTACTGGGGCATCGAGTTGAATGTGTCAATGATGGCGAAGAGGCGCTGGCCCGGATTTCAAGAACGGATGGTACTCCCGACGCATACGTCGCCGTGATTCTGGATCTGACGGTACCGGGCGGCATGGGCGGCAGGGAAACGGTCGACGGAATCCGTCGCTTCAACAGAGAACTTCCCGTGTTCGTGGCAAGCGGGTATAACGAGGATCCGGTGCTTGCAAACCCTCGTGAATACGGTTTTACCGCAAGTCTACGAAAACCGTTTCTGGTTGCGGAACTGGCTGCACTTCTTCAACAGTATCTTTCCTCATAGTGCTTTGGCACCAGGCTTGTCTGAAATGAAAATACCCTGCTTCCTCAAGGGAAACAGGGTATCGGAGTTTTTAACGGATGCAGCGATCAGCGAACCGTGGTGATGTTTCTGCTGTCGTCGTTGATTCTCACGATGTAACTGCCGGACGACGGCATCATCGTCGAAGACGGCTTTACATTACCGTTGATAATGACCGTACCGGAAGATCTTCCCTGAAGATCGAAAATCCGCATTACTCCCGGATTGGCCCGGGTGAAAGATCCCTCAAGCGATACCGGAATAGAAGGCTTCTGCCGAGCGACGATTACCGTGGCTTCCTCGATCATTCCGGGAAAGTCGTTGGGTGGATCCGGATTGTTTTTCACGTAGTCGACCAGCCAGGTGAGAGCGGGCCGTTCCGAACCGCCGTCATTTAAAAGGCCGGTACCGTTACGCCAGGTTTGTCCCACAACGTATCCCCAGTAGGTCACACCGATAATTTTGGGATGTTCCCAGAACATCGTGAATTGTGACTGCATGATATTTTTCTGATTCTGGTCGTTACTTTCACCAATATCGTATTCGGAAACAACGATCGGGTACCCGGTGGCCGCGAGTTTGTCGATGTTGCTCTTCACCTGGCTGGTCGAGAGTTTCCAGGCATCATGCGCCTGAACACCGATGGCGTCCATTTCGGAATTCGCCTTTTTCATGGCATTGGCCATCTGTACCTGCCAGTTGACCTCGTTATTCCATTCAATCGTATTGTAATCGTTGTATATGAGTATCGCTTTGGGCCAGCGCTCCCGGGTCATTTTGAAAATATTGATCATCCAGTCAAAGCCGGTTGATCCGTCTCCGCCGAGGGCGTTCTTGAAGGGGGGCGGTTTATGTGAAGGATATGCCTCGTTGATGACGTCGATCATCTGCACATCAGGATAACGTTCCGCTGCCAGGTCAAGCCATTCTTCAATCTCGGCAAGCTGTTCGTTTTGCGAAAGATTGTTCATCCACGTCGGATACTGGCTGCCCCAGACAAGGCAATGAAATTTCCAGGAGATCTTGTTTTTTCTGGCATATTCAGCAATCCGGTCCGTTCCGCCCCAGCTCATCTGGTCCTGCCTGCCTTCCACGCTCTGCCACTTGCTCTCATTTTCGCCGGTTATCTGATTCCAGTATTTACCGTAATCACTACGGACCTGACCCCGTTGGGTTATATTTCCCAGGAACTTGTTGGCTCCCACGGCAGGTTGTGCCTGCAGGGAATTAGCTGCAAGGAATGTAACTACCAGCAGAGAAATGAAACTTAAACGCTTAAAAGGATCAGTTGAAGCAACCCCTCTTTTGACATGCATAAACATATCCCCCACTTTAGAAAAGTTATACTACATTGAACGCTTACTGAAATTCATGATTCTATCCGTGTTAAATATATCAGAAAATGGGTGATTTTGCCCTGTTTTTCTATAATAAACGAAGAAAATTGTTATTTAATTTATTTAACGTATATGAAAGCACACAAACCCCTCGGGGAGATTGTCCCGGAATGTTCTGAATGAAGTCGTCGAATAGGAGGGGGAGAATTGTCCGGTTGTCGGTGTTGCCGGAGAAAACAACCCCGTTAGAGCTCAAGGGGGAAGGGTACCGCTACGGTATCAGAAGAAAAAAAGAATACGCCTTGCCTTTTCCCCCGAAAGGTGAGATACGAAAGAGATACATACCGGCAGTGAGTGTTACATCGATACCCGTACTGGTATTACGGGAGAGCTGCCGTTCAAAAATCGTACGGCCCAGCAGATCGGAACAGATAATTCTTTTTGCATAAACACCGTCGGGTCCTCCGGAAACAAACAGTCTCCGGTGTTGGTACCGGATGGTAAAGCGGTGCTTTCCGGGTACCGTTTGATCGCCGACATGAACCGGTAGACCAAGAATCTCTCCGAGTGCCGCAAGGGCATCCGCTTTTCCGGCTCCCCATTTATTTGAGAATGTGGTAAGAGACCCGGTATATTCATCGGTTTTCGCTGTTTTCTGAAGTACCGCTTTTACTTCCTCGGGAGTCAGATCGGGTTTGGCCTGAAGCAGAAGCGCGACAATGCCGGCAACCACCGGAGAAGCCATCGACGTTCCGGTCATACCGCCGTACCGGGAGAGGGTCGAGCCGGTGTCCGGCCATACCGCCACTTCTTCCCAGGTCTTCGGGGCGGTGCGACTCAGAGCGGCAATGATCGACCAGCCCGGTGCGGTAATATCCGGTTTTATTCTTCCGTCAACAGTCGGTCCCACTCCGGACGAAATGAAAATGTCGCCGAGCGTGGCGTTGTCATGAAGGTGGACGGTGTCGTTCCATTGCGGTATCTCGGTACGGCCGCAGAACGCGCCGACGGTGATGTTCCGTTTCGCCGTCCCGCCGATTTCATTGACGGTATAGGTTGAGTCGCCTTTTGTAAATCCGTCGAGATCGAAATGATGAAACGATTCCTTTCTGCTGTTCCAGCCGTGTATGAGCTGACCGGTGCCGCCGGGCGGATTGGTAATTGAAATTCCAAGCTGCAGGTGCGGGTTCGTGGTATAGGCGACCACCATCATATGCGGTTTATTGTTGCTTTCCGCCGCCTTTTCGACCGCATACTGCATATAAAAAGTGTCAACCGTACCGGAGGTCCCCGTCCAGGGAATGGTATCAATCGCATAGACCCGTGTTCTTGACGTGGTAAAGGTATCGATACTTTCCTGATAGACAAGCGTTCTTCGATCCATCACCAGGAAGCTGCCGGTGAACGTTTTCCCTGATTCACCCCAGAAGTCGGCACCCAGAAAACTGCTCGCCGGGGACGAGGATGAGTCCACCATCGGCATCGCCCAGGTCTTTCCGGTCGCTCCGGGAGCGAGTGAGAAACTGATGTGCGAGTATCTGCCGCCATCATTTCCGACCGCTCCGACGATGATTCTTCCGGGGCCCGACAGGGAGTCGATCGTCCGGTCAATGAGCGAAGTACCGTCGTGCGGACCGGTTGCAAGACCGATACTCATAT
>JAFGHA010000104.1 GCA_016930275.1 Chitinispirillaceae bacterium | reverse complement strand
CCGCTATAATGAATAGTGTTTGTCCTTGAAACTGAAAAGGTTCTGAATCTAAATTACTACTAACCGCGGGAAACGTACATTGGTTGCTGTGCAGACCGAGTACCCTGCAGACCGAACCATTGCACTGAAAAGCTCCAGAGCTTCCGGTGAATTGTCAACCGCCAGAATGGTCTTGCTGTTGTCCATAAAGGATATTTCCCGGAAAAATAGATAGAAAACGAGACCTCTGGAGTAGAACGTATCAGATCCGTAATGTCAGAGCAAGCGGAGGTCGGTGAAGTAATGTAATGTTACGGAAAAGATAGTATCCCTGAATGCTACCAGTATATCATTAGCGGCTGGTGTTTGCAGTAAAAAATAATTATCAGTATTGGTTACAGCATTGCAATACGGATACCCGAAGGCAGGCACATACTGCCGGAAGAGCGGGCTGCTGTAGTATCGTATGTTTTCCGCTGGGGGTAAACCGCAACTGTTTGCGATTATAGGACAGGGTACATATTGTGAAAAATTGGTATGTTTCTGCCGGGTAAAAATAGCTCCCGAGCAGGAATTTACCCTTCATGGGCGCGAGGCTTCCCGTGGTTTTTTAACTGATGAAAAGGGTACGAGTTCAATGCTTTTCCGGTCGGCATTCATCCTGCACACAACGGCCTTGAGGTCGTCTGTCGTTCGATATGCACAGTTGCCGATCCTTATGGTTACATCCTGAAAAAGTGTGTTCCGTACGGTTATTTCGGCATTAATTGACAACGGGTCTATTTCCAACAACTCTTCATGGTGGCGCCTGACTACTCTGAGCTGTTTGAGGATATTGAATCTCTTGTCAATAATGGAGCCCAGTCTTCTTTTTTTCTCCGTTCCAAGGGGGATTCCTTTTTTGACGATACTCATCAGCGGTCGGAGTACCGTATCGATTTTTGCCAGGTTGGCTTCATGAAATCGCATAACCTCCTTAAGTTCGGCTTTTCTGCGTTTGACCAGGTAATCTGAACCAACTACAATTTCCGTTTGAGTCCCGATATGCGATCCGATAGACATCGCCTCTATTCCCCGCAAAATGTTCACCATTCCCCCTACAATCGATCCGTTTTTGTCATGGAGCTCCAGTTTTCCGGTTGAATAAATGAAACTGTGCATGACCGATCGAACGATGGTTATATCTCCCTGTGCTTCGATCTGGGCGTTCTGAACATGCCCTGCAAAAAAGTTTCTTCCCGATCTCAGGATAGTGTTATTGCCACCGACTGCAGCACCGTTTATTCTGACATCGCGCCCGGCTTCGATTGTTGCTCCCTCGGTACTGCCGGCAATGAATATATCGCCGTTGGCCTTTACTTCAAACCCGCTTTTTACACTGCCGAGAATGGTTACCGAGCCGTTGAAATTGATGTTACCGCTATGCATATCCACGTCACCTTCAACCTGGTAATGCGGATACACATTGAGAACATTCTCATGAAAACTGACAACTCCGCTGCATTCCGCATAAAACCGGTCGCCGGTTTCTCCTCTTCTGACGTTGTCCCCTTCCAGGATATCATCTGCTGCGCCCTGTTCTGCCGGGAGAATTTCGCCTTTAACCGTATAACCATCGGTACCCGGTTCCGGTTCGGATACACTGGCGAGCAGATCACCCGAGGAAACCATTTTTATCGGAGCCTGTTTTTTATAATCGATTCTTCCATCTGGGAGAATGGTAAAACCGATATCAGGAACTTCGGTGGGGAAGTGTACGGTGATTTCGCTGTTTTTCCCGTTTTGGGGTGGTTTACCGCGGGCGGCTACTATTTTTCGCACCGACAACCCTTTGGTGTTAACCATCCCGACCGCTTTCTCGATGGCTGCTTTATCAATCCCGCGGATCACATTGTTTTTTTCCAGAAGGTCGAGCACTGCCGAAAATTTCAGTTTGCGGCCGTCTCCGAGCGCCGGGGTGCAGTCAATAAACGCTTCCATTGCATCCTTTGCAATGCGGACATTACATGAGGCATCCTTGTCGGCAGCCATGAGGAAAAGACGGTTTCTGAACAGCACCACTTTGCCCGGTCGGGAGGCATAAAAAAGAAATCGGGAACCATCTGTCCGGACGGTCACTCCCGAACGGTTCTGATATTCCTGATCATACAGGCGGAGAATATCATCGGGCTCTCCGTGAGACGTTTCGGTTATGGTATATTCGGCAATTTTTGTTTCAGACGGCACGGTACGCAGTGGTGCAATCGATTCAACCGGAATGTCGTCGGCATCATCAAGATCATTTTCCACTATGAATTGAATCTGCTCTTCGAAAACGATACCGGCGATTTTTTTCGTCTGTGAATATTCACTGCGTACAATCCCGGTTGTTGCATATGATTCCATCTCTTCATCCGACATGCCTTTGGTAATCTCATCGATCTCGATATCGGAAATTTCATTGAGTCCGCGCCGCAACAGATTGTCCAGGCGCTCAAGGTCACAACCGATATCGCCGTTACCTTCATCAGGTGGCTGTTGTGGTTTTTTATTCATGGTCGGTAGTACATTTTCTGCCGGATATCATAAGGTGTTCCATTCCTGCAGTGTTGCGGTTATTTCCTTTTTTGCCTCACCCACCAGCCGGATGCAGGTTTCGGTGGAGAAACCATTGTGCGGATGTACTGTCTCGGTACTGTTGCATATTTCTCCACTTGTACCGATACCCCCTTCCAGGCAAAGACTATTGGCGGCAGATACAATTTTAACCACCTCCTTTTCTTCGTGGGTAAGATCGGGCGGAAACAGTTGCGAGTGATGCAACTCCATTGCCAGAATAAGCTTGCGGGGAATATTCCACCGTTTTCCAAGCCATGCACCGGTTTCGGAATGACTGAAACCGAAGATAGACTTCTCTGCCGATAGAAGTGTCTGCCTGTTTTTTTGCATCAACTGTGATGCTGCCACATACTCTTCGTGCAGGTGCTGTTCCATCACCAGCCGCCCCATGTCATGCAGCAGTCCGGCAACAAAGCACTCTTCAGCATCGCACCCTTTCCCTCCCTGCAGTGCGAGTTTTTTTGCAAGGAGCGCCGTTCCGAAAGAGTGTTCCCAGAAGGAGCGGGCATTAAAACCGAGCGTCCGGGAATTGTCGAACAGTTTTATGACGGTAAGCCCGAGCATCAGGGTATTGAGCGTTGAAAGGCCCAGGGTGACCAGCACCTGCTGTATGGAGGTGATACGGGTAGTGCGCCCGTACCAGGCCGAATTGACAAGTCGGATTGCCCTGGAGGCCAGTGCCTGGTCCTTTGCCACCACCGCGGCTATTTGCGCCATACTCGTCCGTTCATTTTGGATGACTTTCTGCAACTGCTGCAATACGAGTGGCAGAGTGGGTAGATCCTCAATGTCGCCAAGACGTTTCTCAAGTGTATCACTGATCATGTGATTCAAACTCCCGCAGTAGAATGGTAAATTGGCTCCCTGAACCGGGTTTGCTGGTAAACCATATTTCAGAATTGACCATACTGAGCATTTTACGGGAAAGAAACAGGCCGACCCCCAGTCCCGCAATATCTGCTCGTAACGTTTTGGCACTTCTGAAACCGTAAGAAAAAATGTTTTTCTGTTCCTCGTGGGGGATTCCCCAGCCGCTATCCTCAACAGTGATCAGCAAGGCGGATGTTCCTTCCTCAGAAATGCTGACCGTTACTGGTGAAATGGTATCGGAATATACGAGTGCATTGAAAACGATTGTTGCAATGGCATGATGACAGATGTGCCTGTCATTGAAGATCGGAAGTGGTTTAACGGTTGGAAACCTGAACAATGAATTCGCCGTACCGGGGGGAAGTACGGGAGCTGCTTCAATGCGGATTATTTCAAGAAGTTCTCTTAAATCAAAATGTTCCGGATGGATCTGTTGTGCATATGCTCCTGAATTCAGCGCCGTGAGATCCCGAAGATTCTCCGTATGGCGGGAAAGGTTCCACATCTCTTTTCGGGTGGCGCAGAGGAGAGAGGAGGTTTCTTGGGAGAATTGGTCATCCGGATACTCAACCAGAAGTGTCAGGACATTCTGTATCGAAGCGATTCGTGACCGTATTTTCTGCATTATATCGGTAATGGTCGAATCAATAAGGGTTTTCTTTTCTTCAACACTGGTAAAGTCATCGATCTCAATCATTATTCCCGAATTCTTTTTCAGGAGAATCCGGTGCCTCGTTACCACAATGGATTTGCGGTTGAAGGTTGCCTGGCAGCTGTCTTTCATCTGCATTGCATCAAATGGCGGCAGGTGCAGTTGTTCAACCAGATCGTCATATGAGAGGATAAGCAGGGCATCCGATGGTTCACACAGAAGCAGCTCCCATGCCCGGTTGGTTCTTATGATAATTCCCTCGGTGTCAAAAAAAGCTAACGGTTTCGAGACATTTTCCAATAGCAGGTCACTGATCGGATCTTCCACACGCAAACTCCATTGTGGTGATTATGTTGAGTAACTCAAGAGTACCGAGTTCTCAGTTAAGATACTTTGTCTTTTAATCGTTTTGCAATATCCATTTTCAGCCGAGAGTGTTCAATT
>JAFGHA010000103.1 GCA_016930275.1 Chitinispirillaceae bacterium | reverse complement strand
GTGAAGGATGAAGTTTTCGCCGCCATGACCGCGCTCGGTTACAACGACAAACAGGTCGGCAGGGCTATCGATCGTGTCGCCGGGGAGATGACGGATGACGCGTCGGTCGAGACCTGGATACGGACGATACTTCAGGTGATCTGAGGTAAAGTATCAGTACGCGTCCCCTGTCTGACCGCACTTTCGCCGTCCCCCGCAGGAGGGACTCTCGGAAACAGGGGTGATCCGATACCGGAAAACGGCTGTTTGTACATAGCGTCAGAATGAAATTCGTTTATCCGCTCATACTGAGCTTCCCTCGTAGGGCGAACGGACTGCGAAAGATGCTCGTAATTCGACAGACTCAATACGAGCGGTATTGATATAATGACTGGACGTACCCGAATAGTTATCGTGGAGCAGTATTATTATTTGTCTAAACGCAGGTGTGCATGAGTAACGATGACGAAAGAATCGTCTCCGCGGCTTCGCATCGTTCCGATGACGAGCAGTTCGACGCGACGTTGCGTCCCGAGCGGTTCGGTGACTTCGTGGGACAGGAAGCGATCAAGGAAAATCTCGGCATATTTGTCGAAGCGGCGAAAAAACGGGGAGATGCGCTTGATCATGTGCTTTTCTGCGGGCCTCCCGGGCTGGGGAAAACCACACTGTCCCGTATCCTTGCTTCGGAACTCGGTGTCGAGATTCTGTCCACCTCCGGACCGGTACTCGAAAAAAAAGGCGATCTCGCAGGTAATCTGACCAATCTTGTCGAACGGCAAATACTTTTCATCGACGAGATTCACCGGTTGAACCGTGTGGTCGAAGAAGCGCTGTATCCGGCAATGGAGGATTTCGTTTTTGACATCATGATCGGTGACGGTCCGGCAGCGCGATCAATCCAGCTCAATATCAAACCGTTTACTCTGGTTGGTGCAACCACACGGGCGGGAATGCTCACTTCTCCCCTCCATGCCCGGTTCGGGTATGTTTGCCGGCTCAATTACTACACGCCACAGCAATTACAGCTGATCATTCAACGTTCGGCGGGTATCATGGGCATCGGTTGCGATACCGATGCGGCGCTTGAACTCGGCCGTCGGGCACGTGGTACACCGCGAATCGCGAACCGTCTGCTGCGCCGGTGCCGTGACGTTGCCGAAGTACGGGGGAACGGTCACGTATCGATTGACATTGTTGAACGTACGCTGCGGATGCTCGGGGTTGACCGTACCGGTCTCGACGAGATGGACCGCAACATTCTTAAAGCGATTATTGAACATTACAGCGGCGGTCCGGTGGGGATCAATACCGTGGCGGTGGTGGTCGGGGAAGAACCGGACACGATCGAAGAGGTGTACGAGCCGTTTCTGATTCAGTCGGGATTTCTGAAACGTACCCCCCGGGGGCGTGAAGTGACACGAAAGACCTATGACTATTTCCATTTGAAGCCGCACCGGTCAACTCCATCCACGCAGCAGGATCTGTTTGATGAAGCTTCCGCGGATGAAGGTACCGATACAAAATGAACCGGAAAGGTAAGGAGCAGTTATGAACTGGTTTGAAGTCGGACGATTTCTGGTGATTGCAGGAACCGTTATTCTCGTTTTGGGGTTTCTGTTCATGGTAGCCGATAAACTGCCGCTCGGCCGGCTGCCGGGAGATTTTGAATTCGGCTCCGGAAAATTCAAATTTCATTTTCCGCTGGCGACATCGATCCTGATCAGTGTGGTAATCACCCTGCTTTTTAACTTTTTCTCAAAACGGTAATCATGCAGGTACTGCGCTGGTCAATTGTCGTACAGGGAAGAGTGCAGGGCGTCGGTTTCCGGTATTTCACCGCAAGCAGTGCACGGAATCACGGTCTTGTCGGCTGGGTACGGAACCGGGACGACCGTGGAGTAGAAATGGAAGTGCAGGGATCACCTGAAATGCTCGCCGTATTCCGGGTGGAAATCAACAAAGGCCCGATACTTGCACGGGTACAGGAGATGAAGGTCGTTGAATTACCTCCGGTTGAGGGTGAAGAAGGATTTGAAATACGGTATTGAAGCATCTGCGACATGGGTTTTAATAAAAAAGAAGCGTCCGTGAAAACGGACGCTTCTTTTTTATTCTATTGATTGAAACAAAGATCAGAATTTATAGGTGATTCCACCACCGATGTATGACAGCGGACCGTTATCTTCCACGAAGAGTGCGATATTTTCCTTGAAGTAATATCGCATGCCGATGTATTCACGAATGGCGAATGAGCCTTTTTCCTGTTCATCAAGAAGAATTCCACGCTCAGAAGTCTGCCAGCGGAACACCCATCCTCCACAGATTCCGGCATAGACATCGATCATAGTGCGAACGACGATTTTATCGGCAATTGCCGAAAGATTGAACGGATGAAAGGCGAGACGCGCCACCAGCGGTACCTGATGTGTTCTTACCTGAGGAACAAATGAATAGCCGTTGTAACCTGCCGCAATTCCCGCGGAAAACAGGTCGTGCAGTCCGTAATCACCTGCCACAATCGCGCCGAAGTGATACACGCTGACTCCCGCCGAACCGAGCAGGTCTCCTTTTGAATAGACGTTTTCTTCAGCGAATAAGGATGCATTCAGAACGGTCAGTGAAAGAACGAGCAAGAAAAACGATTGTATTTTCATGAAAATCCTCCGTGGATGCATTGTTCCGGGCGGTACCGGTATCGATTCAGAATGATACTCCCGATGTGAAGGTTCTCGAAGTAACCGGACGACCGGATGAACCCGTCATCCACCTCTTCGAGTGTCGTGCGACTGTGAAGGCTCAATATGTGTCTGCCTTGAATCATGAACAGCTTCTATTTAAAGAATATAGGTGAAAAATTGTGTTTGAGCAAGTTATTACTGGGTGGGAATGTGTTGAAAAACAAAGTCCAATCTTCCGGGTATTAATGGTTCCTGTTACACGTCCTGCACAGCTGCAAAATTGGTTTGTGTTGAGCTGATTTAAAGAGAAACTCTTCGGTTGAGTTACAGCAGTTCAACAGGAAACGTTATGTGTCTCAATCTTCAAAGAAACAATAAAAATAGCCACCCCTCATCGGAGGGATGGCTTTCAATTTATTATTATAAAATATTATTTACCGGCGAATACCGTCTTCGATACAGCACTGCTTTCCGATGTCAGACGCAGAATCGCAAGAGTGGAACCGACCACTTTACCGTCAAGTGTTTTTCCATTCCACTGGAATGTATGATTACCTGCCGAAAGGTTCTCCTGCATTATAGTACCGATTTTCGCTCCGTTGAGCGTCAACAGTTCAATAGTAACTTCTCCCGCTACGTCAACTGAATAATGTACCGGCGCACCCGTGACAAGACGGAAGCTCTGCAGTGCGAGCGGTTGTATCGTGGACCGGTTTTCGATCTTCCAGGCGGCGACCGGTTTATCATACACGTCTATTTTTACTCCTTCGGGACCGATCTGGATCGGAGCGGCAAGGGTCACGCGGATATTCTGTTCCGGTGCGACCCCTTCGGCCTTGATAGTCGGATTCGGGGAACCGGCAACGAGAACGAACGGCGTAGTGGTACCGGTATTGTTCTTGAGCATTATTTCCTTGATGGTAACGGGTGCGTCGTATTTGACCGTCATGGTTTGTTTCAGTCCTGACGCGGCGTCACCGTTTTCATCATAATCAAGCGTACCCATTGCCTTCGGGTTGAGCAGCAGGGCACTGGTGATCTTGCCTTTCATTTCAGTCGGAATCCGGGGGCGAATCCACAGACGGTTGTTGGCGTTGTCAATCATGTAACCGCAGAACTGGAAGTAAGAGTGCCAGACGGTGGGAGCAGTCATGTAGCTGTCGTGGCCCCTGTTGCCGGAACTCTCCTGTAGAGACTGCCAAAGCACCTGGTTAGGAACCTGCTTGTAGTAATAATCATAATCCTGTTGATGTATAAAGAGTGCATCATCAGGCCTGTTTATTGCGATTTCTGAACCTCCATAGTGGTCAACGCAATAAAAAATCCATTCACCATTTGCACGTACACCGCCGGTTTTCTGTTTGGATCGCATTTTTTCGCAGGTTTTAGTGATAAAACTCTCATCCATTATCGGTTCAAGACACAGATAGTTTGCCCAGCTGTACCCGGCGATATGTCCTTCCGGAAAACGTCCGCTGTTTGGAACCGATGCGTTTACTCCGAAATCGTTTGAGTTTCCGTATTTCGCTTTGAATGCCTGTTGTGCTTTTGTCGCATGATCCGTGAAGGTGGTGGCAGTTGCAGTTTCTCCGCAGACTTTTGCTATCTCGGCAAAGGCCCGGAATGTGGCAACCGTCAGGCCGCCGTTATATTCCGGAGTCAGACTGCAATTGGATCCCGTTGCATCTGCTGCACCGTTACACCGGTCGTAGGTGCTGTGACTTTTCAAGGGAATTCCGTCTGAACCGCACTGTGAAACCAGTCTGTCCATGGCTTTTTTGAGGTACGTGTAGTTTTCCTTGAGCTGTTCAATGTCTCCTGTGGCGAGCATAAGTTCATAAGCTTTGAATATGAACATGCAGTTGAGGTCAGCCCAGGTATCCGTGTTCGAAAACCACCAGTAGTCGGCGTGGGTTTTATCATCCCAGGCCTTGAGGTGACGGTTGTTCGCGGTGGAATTGGCTGTAAAACTCAGTTGCCCCTGGTTGAAATCGTGATGGACCTGACCGCTTGACTTCTGCTGTCGTCCCCAGTATTGCAGTTCCTGCCACTGTACCTGGGGCCAGTTGAAGCTGTAAAAAACCGCGGCATGCTGTCCCTGGTCGATGGTACCGATAATTCCATAGCAGCCTTCCCAGAATGCCGTTCTTCCGTCTTTGGCGCATACTGAATTGTGAATGAGTGGATACGTATTGTTGAGAAGGCGGTCCTTGTACCATTCCGGAAAATTCGATGCCATTGTACGGTCTACAAGCTTGGTGATACCAACCCGGACACTGTCAAAATGTTGGATTCCGAATTCAGCGGCCTGTTTGGCGTTGGTGTAAAAATTTTCATAATAGTAACCTTCGCTGTCGTAGCTGGCGTACCAGGCGAGAACGAATTTGAAATGAACTTTACTCCCGGCGCCGACGCTGCATTTTGCGGCAACCGAATTACCATCCGAGTTGGAGAGTGTTCCATCAGTCGAGAAACTCCCCGTTCCTCCCGCACTGAAGGTGGCCGATGCTCCGTCGCAGTCGACCGCAAGGTACTTGCTTGAATAGCTGATCGCTTTATTCCCGGTTTCAACCTTACCGCCATTGTCGAAAGCCATGGCGACCGCCACATCGACCGCAGCTGTACCGGTGTTCTCAGCAGTCACATCGAACATGGCCAGAGGTGAGGTGGCCAGCTGATATTTGACATCACCTTCTCCCGGCCAGTACGGGCCGAAAGCATTCAGGGTGAATTTGACGTTACCGATTGCTCCGAAATCGGCCCGTTGAACCGGACATTTCGCATCTTCGGTGGTTGCTTTTACCTGAGTCTTGGCTGTTCCACCGGCGAAAATGCTGAAGCCGCTTGATGAAATCTGCGTTTCCGCAGCATTCGATAATGCATGATTTGCACCTGCAGGCGGCATAGTGCCGCTGACGCGTATTTTCTGGCCGTCAAAAACCACATAGCCGGTTCCCATTCCGCCCAAGGGAACACCCCCGGTTCCGGAAAGGGCGAAAAGGCCGGTGTTGAAGAATGTGGTGAGCAGTAGTACTCGAAAGAGCTTGAAAAACATCATTTCCCCCAATGATAAGGTTGTTGTAATGCACGTTGTCGTACCGGGTATCATCTGAAAATCTTAAGATGTATTTAACGCTTAAATTGGTTGTAGCAGTACAGTGTGTGTGAAAAATGCTGTACTAGGTACACTCAGTAATATATAAAAAAAACAGCAGGGATGATCAATCTAATATTATAGAGGCTTGCCCCATATTCTTGTCCCCTCAAAGGTAAAATATGTTTCGGATTGTTTTAACGTCCTTAATAATTTCAATTACCGGTCATGAAAAAACTATTACAAATTATAACGCAATTCGACAAACCAGTGCCAGTCATCCGGGCGTTTCATTGTCTGCTCAAAGTTGCCGGTTTGTCGGTTACTCATCCTGTAGATGGTGTGGTCACTGCTGAACAGGGCTCTGGTTTCAAACTTACCAAATGATTTCCTGATATTGATTGCCCATTTGAAGTTGTCTTTGTTGATATAATTGTCCCACTGCTCCAACTCGGTAGGCTGTCTGGCTAATGATTCCTGGTTGTCGTCAAATAATACGAACCAGTCATTGGCATAAGGGCTATAAAACCATTCGAGTTCAATTGAGAGCAGGTCAAGAAATTTCCATGTGGGTATATTGATACCAACCATGAGTGGCATGTGGTGGAGCAGGGAATTTTCCGGAAAAACAAGATCGTTGAGTCCTGTGGCATTGTCAGGATCCGCCTGGCGTAACCTGACCAGATTACTTGTGTCTACTTCCACAGTGTCTTTCAATCCGAGAACCGCAACTTCAGCATAAATTTTTAAGACCCTCTTTTTCTATGAAATCCATGCCGCCAAAGAGTGGTTTAGGATCGAATATCGCTCTCGCATTAATCTTGATACCCTGCCACTTTTCACCAATCGAATCCGGCATAAGCCCGACATTCGCCTGTAAGGCATGATGAAAGGCGATTGCCCCACCGACGTCGATTACCTCATTGGGTTTGAAGTAGAGTCCGAATGCCGGAGTAAAATCAAAGAAAGGCACATAGTTGAATTCCGAGGCAAGTATGGCTTCTACAGATAGCCTGTTTTCAAACAGCCCGATTTCCAAAAGGCCACCCATAAGATCCGCCCAGGGATAGTCGAATTTGTTTTGAACGGAAAGAGGATGAATCGTGCTTCTGAACAGATAGTTTCCCAGCGTTTTTACCTGTGAGTTGAATGTATACGGAAATAACCCGGACTCTATTTTCAGCGAACTGACTATCGAATGCTCGAAATTCCAATGCATAATACCCTCAACAGCCGGCAGATATGCTTTATAATTTCGGAGAAACAAGGATTTGGGCATTGCACCAGACCCATTTTTAAAATAATCGATATATAGTTCAAAGCCTAATTTTACGGTGAACCAGTCGGTCGGATCCGATTTTGCTTGAAGATGTACCAGACAGGTGCTCAACCAGAGATGCGCGAATGTTGTTGGCGGTGAAGCCCACACGTCACCATAAACACCGCTTACAATCTGCCCGAACATGTAATACCCATGGCCGGACAGCTTTATTCTTGGTGCATTACGGTGTTCACTTGCGGATGTATCCTGCGCGAGTAGACCGGAAGAAAAAAATACCGATAAAAGGAGAATATACGACCATCTCATAGAGAGTCCTCCTTTAATTGGTATGAGATTATTTTATTGTAACTATAATAGCAGGTGATTTTTTATGCGGAACTTGGAAATAAAAAAAGTAAATAATAAAAAATAATTCACCAGGCTTTTTACAGCCTGGTGAATTCAAGTAGTAGTGCTATTACAGGTTATACCGCAACTGGATAAGCCACTGCCAGTCCTGCGGTCTTTTCATCGTCTGTTCAAAGTTACCGTTCGTTACATTGTTAATCATATAGATAGTGTGGTCACGGCTGAACAGGGCTCTGGCTTCAAATTTACCGACAGATTTTCTTACATGAATAGCCCAACTGAAATTATCCTTGTTGACATAATTGTCCCATTGCTTCAAACTATTTATCGGAGGTGAATACGTAGATTGTTGATCAAATAATCCAAGCCAGTGATTGGCATACGGACTGTAAAACCATTCAACTTCAATTGCCAATAAATCGAGTATTTTCCATGTCGGTAAATTGATTCCAACCATGATAGGCATTCGATTCAATGCGGTATATTCAGGAAAAACGAAATCCTTTAGGTCTGTTGTATCACTGGATCTCAGTGATGCCAGATTGCTTGTGTCAACTTCCAGAGTATCTTTCAATCCAAGCAATGCAACTTCCGCATAAATTTTGAGTCCTTCTTTCTCGATAAAATCCATGCCGCCAAAGAGCGGTTTAGGATCGAATATCGCTCGTGCGTCTATCTTGATTCCCTGCCATGCTTCACCAACAGAATCCGGCATAAGCGCACCATTCGCCTGCAACGCATGATGGAAGGCTATCGCTCCACCAATGTCGATTATTTCATTGGGTTTATAGTAGGCTCCAAGTGCCGGGGTAAAATCGAAGAATGGAACATATGTAAATTCAGTGGAAAGCATTGCCTCGATTTTAATTTTATTTTCCAATAATCCGACTTCCGCGACTCCACCTAAAAGATCCGCCCATGGATAGTCAACCTTGTTTTGGATCGAAACAGGATGAACCGTGCTTCTGTACAGATAATTTCCTAATGTCTTAACTTCCGGATTAATCGTATAGGGAAGCATTCCTGTTTTTATTTTGAGAGAACTGAAAAAAGAATGGTCAAAATCCCAGTGCATGGTACCTTGCGCTTCGGCAAGATATGACTTATAGGTTCTGAAATAGGAAGCCTTATCCATTGCATTGGAACCTTGAAGCGGAAACGTTACATAGAATTCAAGTCCCAGTTTGGCGGTAAACCAGCTTGTCGCATTTGATTCCAGATTGAGGTGGAGCAGACTGGTGTTCACCCAGAGATGGCTAAAGGATGATGTTGGCGAGTCCCACTTATCTCCGTAAATACCGCTAACAATCTGGCCGAACATGTAATAGCCGAAACCTGAAAACTTTATTTTGGAATCCGAGTCCGTATCCGAGTCTATGTCAAGTCCCTGAGCAAAGAGATTAACGGAAAGCAATCCAGTAAGAAGTAATAACCGGTAAAACTTTTTCATGTAGCTGGCTCCTCGTAAAAAGGTATCGCCGCCATTTGGCGGACGACAACCGTTATTGGAAATTATTTCTTGATGTATACCGTCTTTGCGATTGAACCACTGCTGCAGGTAAGTCTCAATATCGCCATGTTTGTGGGCACCTTACTACCATGGGCAGTGATTCCCTTCCAGAGAATAGTATGAGAACCTGCCGAAAGAGAACCATTTGCCAGGGTTCCGATTTTGGCACCATTCACCTGGAACAGATCAAGTGTTACCTTGCCTGTAACCGGAACTGAGAATGAAATGGTTCTGCCACTCTCAAGTTGGCCACCGGTAAGCGACAGGGCATAGCCGACTTTTCTTGCGGTATGATGTACGGAGAGGTCTTCCGCAGGAACCGCACCTTCATATACCTTGACATTCAAACCATCGGGCCCTACCTGAATCGGTGCGGCAAGGGTGATCCGGATGTTTTTCTCAAAACCTGAACCTTCCAGTACACTTGTTGCACCTTCCACAACCGCGTTATTGTGCCAGATCAGAATTCCAGGATCAGCGACCGTCGTGTTATTTTTCAACACGAGTTCTTTTACGGTAACTGATGAATCGAATTGAATTGCGATGGACTGTACGCGTGTTCCGGCACTGGTTGCAACGGGATTTTCATTGTAATTGAGTGTTCCCCAACCTATCGGGTTGACAATAGGTACATTGATAAGCGTTTTGTTCATTGATGTTGGAATTTGCGGTCTGCACCAGAGGCGGTTATTCGCATTGTCCACCAGCATTCCGGAAAACTGAAAAAGCGAGCGCCAGACAGTGGGTGCAGTACCGTAACTCCGGTAAACGTTATTGGCATCCCAGAGGTCCTGCCAGTGAACGAATGCCGGTGATGCCGCATGAAAATATTCGTAATCCCATTGGTGAACTTCAAGCGCTTTGTCAGGTTCGGCGATTGCGGTAAGTGCACCACCGAAATGGTCAAACTGGTAGAAATGCCAGAGACCTAGTCTGGCCTGGTTGGTAAGACCACTATATTTATTCCAAAGGTTACTGCACCCTCTGACAATGAACATCGAATCGATATTTGCCGGGAAACCAAAATAGCGGGCCCAACTGTATCCTGCAACATCTCCTTCGGGATGGTTTTGATCTCCGGCGTTACCAAAATCGTTCTGAGCTGCATATGTTGTGGCAAATTCTTCACGCGCAGCGGTGTACTGTTCCCTGTATTTATCTTCTGTTTCGGTTTCTCCCAGCCACTTTGCCATCTCGGCCACGGCATACCAGGCTGACAATGATAAAGCACTCGGGTAAGTGTAGTTTTGTGAATTTGGTGAATCATAGGAACTCAGGCTTTGATGTGGCAGCTTGGTACCTGGTGTACAGTAAACGATAATACGGTTTGCAGTGTTTTTTATATACGGCCAATAGATGGTAAGCGAATCCCTGTCTCCCGTGGCCAGCATGAGTTCATAGGCCTTGAAAATGAACATGCAGTTCAGATCCATCCAGTCTGTTGTGTTTGGTGAATACGAATAATCATCATGTGTTGAGTTATCCCAGGGATACAGGAATCGGTTGATGTCGCTGTTGTCATAAGCCCACGTACTTAAACTCGTTGTACCGTTGAAATCGTGGTGAATCTGCCCCAGCAGGTTACCTTCATCGGCTTTATGTGAAGAACGTGCCCAGAATTGCAGTTCACGCCACTGATTCTGCGGCCAGTTGAACACATACCACAATCCGGCATGTTCATTCTGATCGATGGTGCCGATGATCGCATACTGACCTTCCCAGTACCCGGTACGTCCGTCTTTCGCTGAAACTGAATTATGAATAAGCGGATATAAGTTATTCAACAGACGTTCTTTATACCATTCAGGAAAGTTTGAAGCCATGGTACGCTTTACGATCCCGGTTGCTCCGGCACGAATAAGCTCGTAATTCTCCATTCCGAACGTTGCAACTTCTTTTGCTCCGGTTGGATAATAGTTGTGATACCAGTGATCCTCTTCACCCGGTTTAACAGTGTTTGGTGGAGTGAGAATCCAGCGGTTCCACCATGATATGACGAATCTGAAACGTGTCGAACTTCCGGCAGGAATAACACACTTTGCGGAAACAATATTTCCTGCCCCTGCCGTCAGAGTTCCGGTAGTGGTAAATGTGCCCATTGCACCGGATGAAAATGTTGCTGTGTTGGTTTCACAACCTGCCATCATGTATCCGGAGCCGATAGTCTGATCTCCCGCCCATGAAATGGCATTTTCACCGTCTGAGGCACCGACATCAGCTCCCCCGAGGAGGTTTTTGCCTTGAGTTGATATATTGGAGAATTCCAAAGCAACGGCAACCTCGCAATCGGTGGCATTTGCATTTATTGCGGTAACATCAAAAAAGGCCATAGGAGAATGGGTTATTTTATCGTAGGCAGCTCCGGAAATAATCGGACCGTAGGAGGTGTCGATAAAAGTAACACCGCCGACCGGGGCAAATGTTGCTGCGTAGACTGGAATGACGGCACTTTCATTTAATGTAGTGGCTTTTGGCTGTGAAGCTACCGTTCCACCGTTATTGACAAAAAAGTGCAGTCCGCAGGATGATGAAGTATGGTTGGCAAATTCACTCATACCCTCGGATGCCGCAGGCATAACTTTTGTTACTGCCGCGATTTGTCCCGTTGTCGCATCGAACTTGAGATACCCGGTTCCCATACCGCCCAGTGGAGATCCCTTGGTATTTGCCAATGCCCAGATGTTCGATGAAGAAAATAGTGCTACAATGCACAGCATGTTAACTACTCGAAGAACCATGTCTCCTCCTTAAAAAACAATGAATTTTTGGTTATCTGAGGTTACTGTCAGGATATAACTACAATAAGCACCATAACAAAATAAGAAAACCGGAATAGTCAAACAATTCAAAATAGTTAAACTTGTTGCAGATATAGATATATTTTTATATCATCCATTGTGTCTCATTTTATTCCTATACAATATAATATACCACCAGAATAATATAATGCCGGAAAACGGATAATAATCGAACAGATTTGATGACGGAATACACCGCTGTAAAAATTCGTATTCCGGGTTAAGTATCATGTTTAATTCTATTTCGGTACAGTAAAAATCGTTGAATGTTTACCCGGAACGTCCCCTGTGTTAACCTCGTTTCCGTATCCTCCGCAGCTCGCCTTTGCCGCAGTGCTATGGTTTCGCAACGGTAGTGGGGACACTCATCGTGATGGTATCATTTTAAAATCGTGATTCGGGCATAGTTAAAATCCGTTTTGGTTTGTCCCGCTTGGCGGGAACACTACAAGTTGGGGAATGCCGAAGAACAGAAGTGTAGTGGGGGTGTACATGTACTAAAATAGAATATATTACCTGCAAAAATGGGATAGTGCTGCGCGATATACCGGGTAACCATTGTAACGCCCGGCAGAATGGAGCGACTATCGGGGTTTCCGTCCCGGAAGGGGACCGACAGGGTTATGCTGTTTCGGCAGAATGAACGGCATTTTCTTCGAAGGTGAATCCTGCCGCCCTGATTGCCGACAATCGCCGAAGATATGCTGTTTCCGTCATGATTTTCTCAGTGATTTCCCCAATTTTCCGGTTTTCCGGATATTCCAGCGGCGTCCCTTTCACCCAGCTGTTGAACGCTCCCATCGAAGGACCACACCAGATCTGATAATCGTTTTCTCTTCCCGGTTCTCCGGATTTTGCCCATCGGGTGGAAAGTCCCAGATACCACCTGAAAACCAGCGCCATTTTCATTTTCGGGTCCTTGAGGGCTTTTTGCACGATAGGTGGAGCGGTCCGGCGGAAGAATCCTTCGGTGTCATTCCAGACTTCACTGATTTTTCTCTGAAAAAGTTCCTTCTCGATTTTTTCCAAGTCATCGTCCGGCAACTCATCAAGTCCGGTGTACCTGTTGTACAGGGTGTAAAGATACGTTGCCCGGGCAGGATAAAAAACGCCCTTTTTAAGTACCTGTACTTTCACCCCGAGTTCGAACATATCGGCTGCCGGGGCCATGGTGACATCCGCTATTCCGGCACGTGCGAGCGATTGCTTGACCTGTGGTGAGGTATCCGCTTCGATGCACGATTGATTTATGGAACCGGTCACGATGTAATCGGCTCCCATCACGAAAGCGGCATGCGCGGCATGGGGGGTACTGATGCCTCCGGCCGCACCGATTCTGATCTTCAGGGGCCACGCGTGGTTTCGGTGCAATGCATCGCGTGTCCGCAGTATTTCCGGAAGGATGTTTACCAGTGGAAGATTGTCCGTATGCCCGCCGGAATCGGCTTCGACGGTGATGTCGTCGGCCATGGGTACTTCGCCGAGCAGTCGTGCCTCGGTTTCGGTGATTCTGTTTTCGGCGAGCAGGGAGGCGACCATCGATCGGGGTGCGCTTCCCATGAATTGAACGGCGACCGACGTTCGGGATACTTTCGCGATCACCCGGTTTTTAACGGCTATCGTTCCATCATTACGTAACGTCAATCCCTTCGCACGATACCAGACTATCGCGGGAGTGAGCCGCATGAAAGCCGAAGCTTCGATGATCGTGACCTTCCGATTGAGAAGCAGTTCGACCGTTTTCATCTCAAGTTCCCGGTCAAATGTGTTGTGGATGAGATTCACGGCAAACGCATTCTCTCCGAGTGCCGATGAGATGGTCCCGATTGCGGTTTCAACCCGGGACAACGGCAGACCGCCGGCACCGAACGTCCCGAGCAGTCCGGCGGAGCCGAGTGCAATGACAAGGCGCTCACCGGCGATGCCTCCGGCCATGGCACCGGCCATGCAGGCGTAGCGGATACCATATTCCCGGCGGAATTCGATTGAGCCGAGTGACGTGGCGGATACCGGATGCGAGATGAACACCGTTTCCGGTAAAACCGTTTTCAGGACGGAAGGATCATCGGTTGCTCCGCACTCTCTGACAAAAAAACATGACTTAACGGGATCACGCAGGAGTGTTTCAAGCACAGTCTCGTCGGTGGTGAATGTTGTTCCGTGCATTATTTTCCATTCATATCAGAAGATGACTTAAATATACAGTCGGGAATTGTTATTACGGGAGACTGTCCTGTACAATTGTATACTGCGATTCCGGATTGATGGCGGGTGCCCGATTCCGGTAATCGCACCGTCCGGTAAGGATAAACAAATACTGATTTGCGTAATTTGCCGGAAAAACCGTATATTGAATTTTTGCCGTTTTATATAATGATGTATCTCACTTCACAATAATGTCAGGAGTCATTATATGCGTTTACAGCACAACAAGGTTAATCTGATCGTTGCCGTTACCTGTATGGTCTGTTTCATGGGAGGATGTGCCAAGGCTCCCGATGCGGAACTTGCGGCGGCAAAACAGGCTATTCAGGCTGCCAAAGATGCCGAAGCCGATGTCTTTATGTCCAAAAATTACGCGAATCTGGAAAAAGCGATGGAGATGGTGGAAACGGAAATCGCACGGCAGAAAACCAAGTTCGTCATGATGCGGAAATATAAAAACGTTACTGAAATGCTGGAAAAAACGCTTTCCTTAGCCAATGAATTAACGGCTGAAGCACCTAAAATCAAAGCCGACATGGTTAAAATGCTTAAGGAGAACCTCGGGCTGGTGGACGGCATGTTGCAGGCGACGGGAAAAGATATAAAACGGCATTCCCGCGGTCAGAGCAAAGCAGTCATTGATGAACTCAAGGGCTATCTGGCCGAGGCCGACAGTGCGGCCGCCCGTGCGAAAGCTAATTTTGATACAGGAAATGTGATGGGTGCGAAAGATGAGTTCGGGGAAGTTCAGGCGTATATCAATAAAATCACCGGAATACTCAAGCCGAAAGAGAAAGAATAAGACTACGTTTGACAGTTCCGTATAAATAGGTAGGTGGAAACGGCACTTCCCGGAGGGAGTGCCGTTTGTCCATTTGATCGACCGGTAAGGGAAAAGGAACTCCGCTTTGAATCGGTTGCTGTTAGGTAGGGCGTTTCCTTGACCCGTTTTCTACAGTTTACAAGCAATAAATGGCGAAACTGAGCGAATTTGCCCATATTTTCAGTCCAGAACTCGAAATGTAG
>JAFGHA010000102.1 GCA_016930275.1 Chitinispirillaceae bacterium | reverse complement strand
CGGGAGGTACAAAGGGGAGGCGGACGGCAGGTTCCGGTTGTTCGGTTTTTTCCATTGAAGTATCCGGTGTCTGCTCGGCGGGCTTCTCTTTACAACAACAGACGAGAACAATACAGAGTACGAACAGGACATCTGAAAACCGTTTCACTTATGAGCTCCTTATATGTTTTTCCATGGTTATAAAGTAAATTTACTACAATAATTCATCGATGCCAATCAAGATGAATTATGCCATTGATTCATTAAATCGACAATGATACCGAAAAAACATTTAGGTCAGCATTTTCTCACCACACCGAGTTATGCACGAAAAATCGTCTCGGCCCTGCCCGCGGTATCTGGTGACCATCTTCTGGAGATTGGGCCGGGGCAGGGGGCGGTGAGTATTTTTCTCGCAGACCGGTTCCCGGGGTTTCATTGCGTTGAAGTAGATACGGCGGCTATCGAGATACTGCGGATGAAACTGGGTGACGGTCATTTTTCGGTCCATCACCACGATGTGTTGACCTTTGATTTCAGTCTGGCCGGTTTTCCGCTCCATGTTGTCGGGAATCTGCCCTATTCGATCGGGGCGCTTATCATAAAGAAAACACTTCTCTACGGCAATGCTATTTCATCATGCACCTTTATGGTACAGCGCGAAGTGGCGCAACGTATCGTGGCGACGCCGCACAATAAAACGTATGGTTTCTTATCGGTATTCTGTTCCTTTTTCGGTACGCCGCGACTGCTTTTCAATGTACCTTCCGGGGCATTTTTTCCCCGGCCGAAGGTTGATTCATCGGTGTTTCAGATCCGTATCCAGGATCCTGAAAAAAAACTCCCGAAATGCAGGTGGGAGCCGTTTTTCGCACTGGTGAGCAAGGGATTTCAACAACGACGCAAGAAAGTGGTGAATGCATTGGTTGCCGATGGTGAACTGAAGGGACAGGTCTCGGCCGTTCTCGAAGAGCTCAATGTTGATCTAAACGCCCGGCCGGAAGATTTGAGCTGCACCCAATGGTTGGAGTTGTATAAAAGAATATGCTGAAACGTGTCGCTTGTTTACTTTTACTGGGATTACCGCCGTGTACGCTCTTTTCACAGGACGCCTACTGGTGTGATGAGTTCTCCCTTCCCGATACTGAAGCGGCGGAGGCTGCGGGAATTGATTCGAGTGGACTGGAGATCGCAAGTTCTTTATCACTCTACCAGACGTTCAAGACGCGAAACCGGCTTGACTGGGAGCGACGGTTTCCATGGGGGACGTTTGAACAATCCGTCGAGTATCAGTTGTTGCAGCTCAGTCCGAAAAGCCGGATACATTCCATCGACTTTTCGGGAAATATTATCCACAGCAATTTCCTGATTGACGGCCTCGATGCCGGATTCGACTGGACACCGATCGTTTCATACAGCAGGGATTCGACAGGAACAATGCAGTCGAGTATCGATATCGGTCCGGTAATTCACCATGAACTGTTCGCCGTACCGTATTCGTTGCGTGGCGGTCTGTACGCTTATTCGTGGAACAATGCGATTTCCTCCCTCTCCTCCGCTCCGTTGCGGGATTATCGCGGCTACCCGGGTTTGTTTGCGGGTTGTACGATCGGTGATCCGCTCCACCCCGTCGCATCGATTCCGCTGTGGCTCTCGGTTGACGTACTGGGACGCTCGATTAATAGGAACAACATCGGTCTCCTGTCGGCTTCGGCGCTCTACGCGGATGATATTCCGGTATTCGGCGGGGGCGATTCTCTCTTCCTTCATGCGGGGGATTCGATTACCAACGGTAAAGAACTCTACATAGGCGAATTCGAGGGGAAATCCTTTTTCAGCAACACCTCATGGAGAATCAACCACTCCTTCTCCGGTTCCGGGGGAGTGAAGTTGAAAGAACGGCTGGGAATTCGCGCGTTACTGTACTATCAATACTACCTCCACTCGATCGCCTATCCGTCGAAAAGTCAGGCGCTCGATGATATCCGAACCACCGGTCAGAAACTGGGCCTCGGAGTAAACACCCGAGAAGAATCGCCTTTATCCTACAACGGCGGGATTGAATTCGTATGGGAATTCGAAGACTGGCTGTACCGGCACCGTTTCGGATCCGAAGAGTCGGTGCATTCCCTGGTCATCCGTGACCCTAACGGAAAACCGGTGGATACGGTCACCAACCGCGATTCGCTTATTGTCAACCAGAGCGATCATCACTCGGATATTGCCCGCATGAGCCACAAAGTGCAACTGCGGCTGCCGTGGGGCATTAAATCGGTGTATTCGTTCGATGCGTTCAGGGATTCGAAAACATATCCCTTTTTCTACCGTGATCCAACCGGTACATCGCCATCGGACACGATATGGAACCGGAACGAGAACGACCGTGTGCAGATCGATCACCGGCTTTCACTCAGGTACGACCATCGTGATTCCCTTTTTTTTATTGAAACGTACGGCAGTTACCGTATTCTTTATCAGTATTATTACCGGGCGCAGCGAAGTGCGGACAGCAAGCGAACGGAGGAATATCGCCTTGGCCTTGATGTCGGCTG
>JAFGHA010000013.1 GCA_016930275.1 Chitinispirillaceae bacterium | reverse complement strand
TCTCATTTGAAAACTTCGAGATCCAGACCGATCCGCTCGCCTCGTACTTCGGCAACATCGACGTCAATCTCGTCAATACTCCCATGCGGCAGGAGGCACAGGATTTCACCCTCTTCGACTTCAGCGCGAAACTCGACCCGGTGCCGACGATGCTCATCCAGGACCACACCTCCACCATCAAGGGATTCCATGGACTGCTCACCTCGTTCAACCGGAAGGTCATCAAGAAAAGCGTGATCATTCTCGGTGATGTTCCCGGTACCGATATGGTCAATTACATTCATGGGGTAGTGGGGAAGGGGCAGTTC
Source organism: Chitinispirillaceae bacterium (assembly GCA_016930275.1). GTDB lineage: Bacteria > Fibrobacterota > Chitinivibrionia > Chitinivibrionales > Chitinispirillaceae > JAFGNB01. The sequence continues at coordinate 20,297 of JAFGHA010000013.1, read as the reverse complement.
GCCTATCTCGGGGGGCACGATCCCGAAGACTACTCCCACGCCGTGGGCGACAAACCGACGATGCTCGAACTGCACAAAAACTCTCCCGGCTATCGTCTGATTCTCAACAACGTGCTGTTTCCCGCTGCCGAAAAGAAAGAGAAGAAAACCTGATATGGACCGCGACCGCAAGGCGGTAATCTCGTGGTGGCTCTACGACTGGGCCAACAGCGCTTTCATTCTCACGGTGGTCGCCGGGTTCTTTCCCGTTTTTTTTAAAAGCTTCTGGTGTGCGGGCGTCGATGCCACGGTGAGTACCGCACGGCTCGGTATCGGCAATGCGGTGGCGGGGCTGCTGGTGGCGATCATGTCGCCGATGCTCGGAGCGGTGGCCGATGCGGGACGTGCGAAAAAACTTCTGCTTGGCATGTTCGTCCTCGTTGGAGCGTTGTCGACCATCGGATTATTCTTCATGCCGCAGGGGGAGTGGCTCGGCGCGCTTTCCATTTTTCTGCTCGCCTCGGTGGGCTTCAACAGCGGTAATATTTTCTACGACGCACTGCTGGTTGACGTGACGGAAAAAAGCAGGATGGACTGGGTGTCGTCGGTGGGGTATGCGATCGGGTATCTCGGTTGCGGGCTGCTGTTTCTCGTCAATGTGCTCATGGTTAAAAATCCGCAGTGGTTCGGGTTGAGCGGACCTGCGGAGGCGATAAGGGTATCTTTTCTCATGGCGGCGGTCTGGTGGCTGCTGTTTTCGATTCCGCTGTTTCTCAATGTTCACGAACGACGGCGACCTGCCGTCGGGGCGATGGAGGCGATACGGAAAGGGGCGAGCCGGATTCTGCATACCGCGGGAGCGATTTTCCATAACCGTCCGCTGCTGCTGTTTCTGCTTGCGTACTGGTTGTACATCGACGGCGTGCACACCTTCGTGCTCATGGCGGTCGATTTCGGCATGGCGATCGGCATTAAGCCGGGTTCACTGATGGTTGCCCTGCTGGTGGTGCAGTTCATCGGGTTTCCGAGCGCGCTGCTGTTCGGAAAAGCCGCCGGAAAGGTAGGCGCCACCGGTATGATCATTACCGGTATCGTTATCTATATCGTCGTATGCGGAGCGGGAGCACTGCTGCTGCGGACCGCGACTCATTACATAATCCTTGCCGGTATCACCGGGATCGCCCAGGGCGGCATTCAGGCGCTGAGCCGTTCCTGTTTCGGCAAGCTTATTCCCGCCGACGCTGCAGGCGAATACTTCGGGTTCTACAATATCGTGAGCAGGTTCGCGGTGATTCTCGGACCCGCGGTGGTCGCTGTCGTCACCCTGACGATAAAACAGGCGGGACTGCCGTCACTGCTCGCTTCGAGGGTGGGAATGTCTTCAGTGTCGCTGCTTTTTGTCGGTGGCATGGTGCTGCTGGTCATCGCCGACCGCGCCGCACGCAAAGGGAGCCGGGCGTGACGGGAAAAGGCAAGCCGCGCAAAGGCGATATGGAGACTTCGTTTACCATCCGGTCGTTCGACGCGCCGATGCCGCTTACGGAATACCGGACACTTCCAAAGCATCCGCTCTACATCATCCTCGATAATCTCCGCAGCGCGTTCAACGTAGGAGCCATGTTCCGCCTCTGCGACGGCATGCGAGTGAGCGGCCTGTTTCTGTGCGGATACACCGCGTATCCCCCGCACGTCAAACTCGATAAAACATCTCTCGGCACCATCGATTACGTTCCCTGGCGCCATTTCGACACGACTCTCGAAGCGATCCGGTTTCTGCGGGAGCGGGGGATAGCCGTCTGGGCGGCGGAGACAACCTCACACTCGGTCGATTACCGGACCTGCGATTATCCGCAGCCGCTCGGAGTCGTCTTCGGGAACGAGGCGCTCGGGGTCGAAAAAGAAGTGCTTGGAGCGTGTGACCAACTGGTGGAAATTCCGCTGTACGGATTCAAGAATTCGCTCAACGTGGCGACATCGTGCGCGGTGATCGGTTTCAGGGCGATTGAGGCGATGGGGAGGAAGGATGTAATCTCTTCGACGGGTGGTTCGGTGAACCCACTCATCTCCTGAAACAGAGAATGCGTAAATTCACCACCTGGAAAAGTACCCTATTCTGAACAGATACCGAAAATAAAGGCTCCCGCACCAGTGGTGCGGGAGCCCGATCATTATCATGTATGAGTGTCATTTACCGGTCGCGGTAGAATCCCCGCTTCTCTTCGCGGATGCGTTTCCGCTTGGAAGAGTTGAGTTTGCGTTTCCGCTCTTCACTCGGTTTTTCGAAATGGCGATATTTTTTCACATCTGAAAGAATACCGGCACGTTCACATGTTTTAGTGAAGCGGCGAATCGCTTTTTCAAAAGGTTCGTCTTCACGCACATAAATACCATTCATCGAATCTCACCTGCTTTCCTTGGCCTTAATGTACCTACAATAAGCACAGAATATATGTTCCGGATAGGTGATGGGCAATATTTTTTACGGGGTGCGGATTTTTACCGGTTTTTTAAAAAATGCGTTTTATCGGCCACTCATCGTTACTGAGGTGATTACCCGGTTCCATTATATCCGGGAGTGCAGATATGATGCCGTACCGGCTGCTTCTGCAACGTTATTTTTACTCGCGCTTCCCGCCCACCTGTTGAAAGACCTGCTTTTTTGCCGCAGGAGTGAAGGAAAACGGCATTTTCCCCTCCCGGCCGACCGTGAGCCGCTGTGCCGCCGCGGAACCTTTCTTCCCGTTGAGCTGAAACCGCATTCCGGGCGAGCGTTTTCCGTCTGCTGCGGGTTGCACCGGCAACGGCGGGACGATCGGGGTCGCCGCAAACAGACAGGAGTCGGGAGAACAGGAAAGGCTGTTTGACAAATCTGCGGAATCGATGGCGGTCAGCATCCAGCGGGCGACCGTTTTCGCTTCGGGAGAGGTGTTGCAGACCGTTTCGTCTCCCTGCTGAAAACAGATGACCTCCTTCATCCCCCCGACGGTCGGATCGTACAGGAGCATACTGTACCGGCACACACCGAAGTCTTCGCATCCGTAACCGGTTGTCAACATTCCCGCCGCAGCCCCGTCGGCGAATCCGTACATGAGCTGCAGAGAATCGGCGGGAACCGTTTTTCCGGTCGGTGTCCCTTTTTCGAACAGGCGGGTGAGAACGATTTCCGGAACCGTATCGTTTCTGAGAAGATACGGGACGCTGTCTTCTTCTGAAAAGGTGTAGGTGAATACCGTGCCGGCCGAATCGATAAAAAAGCCGCAGTGGGTATAGCCCCAGGCATAATTGTAATACGTCTTGAGAAAAAGAACGGGTGATGTTCCGGCCGAAAAAAGCGCAGTGGAACAGAACAACAGAATTCCCGTCAGAATAAAGGCAATCCGGTGAAGCATTGCGACCCCCTTCCGGATATGAAACGGATGAGCGAAAGTACTCCTTATTAAATATACCGGAAAAACCGGGCCATGAAACCGCTTCGTGCAAAAAGTGTAGTCTGCTGTTTACATTTTTTACTGATAAAAAATGATTTCGAGTTGATTTACATTCCCCAGAAGCGATCGGATGGCCATTTACCATTGAAACCTGCGTCCATAGCAGGTTTTTCCAGTAGCAAAGCGGGCAATCCTTTGCATTCCTCACGAAACACGCCCGGAAAGCATCCACTCCCGGCACTGTTTCCCGCATTATCTACAACACACCGGTGTTACCGATATCCCGGCGGGCAACTACGGAACGCTCGATCTTGAAAACGGTGCCGAAGCGCACCCCCGGGCTTGCCGGTCAGTTGACGTAATGCAAAAATCAGGTAAGAAATAATCAGGAATAGTTGACTTCCTTACGGCGATGTCATGATAGTACCGGAATTACCGACCGCCACAAGTTTACTGCCTGTCCAGGTTACCCCGTACAATGAACGTGTCGTTCCCGATTCCACATACTTTTTCGTAATCATCATTTCAGGATCCGTTATAAGCAGTACGACACCTTTATCGCCGACGATCACGAACTCGTCGCCCGTCCATGTGGCACCGTAGTATCCGCTTTCGCTTGCCCAACTCTGATCTTCCCAGGTTGTTCCTTCCGATGAGGTATAGAAGGGTGCATAGGGGGTGCTGGCGGTTCCTGTGGGTCGGCCGACCACGACAAATCGCGAATCGGATCGGGCAATGGCACGAAAATCCAGATCGTAAATGCCAGGTTTGAAAACCTGGGTCCATGAAGCGGCATCAGAAGAGGAGTATATCACGGGACTGCTGTAATCTCTCAGACCGACACCGGTAATCATACTTTGGTGATTGTCGAATCCGGCCGCATACAATGCAGAACCGGTCCAGGTGAGGGAATACCATATTCCATCCCCGCCGCATCCATGGTCGGTCCATGTTACCCCGTCCGGAGAGGAGATAACCCGGGAGACGCCCTGGGTACCGACTTCATCACTTGTCACACGTCCTCCGACAGCGACGAACTGTTTTCCCGTCCATGCAATGGCATACAGATTATCCGTTACTCCTGAAGACCTTACGGTCCAGGTGATGCCATCTGTTGAGGTAAGAACTGATCCCCCGTTTCCGACGATCACGAGCGGTCCGGTTCCTGTCCCGCTGCTGGAACAGGCGATTGCATTGAGGCTGTTTGAGATTCCGGAATTTCTGTTAGTCCATGTCGTACCATCCGGTGAGGTCAGAATGACACCTGAATTTCCGGTGGCAATAAGCTGACCGGTTCCGCCTGCTCCCGAAGATGATCCTGTCCAGATAACAGCAAGCAGTGTGTTTGTGGTTCCCGAAGTCCTGCCTGTCCATGTCATACCGACAGGCATTTTATTGAAAGTCGCGCTCACCGTATGGTCGGCGTCCATAGTTACCAGAACCGATGTTTCGCTTGAGTCGGTGTCTGAAAAGTCTCCGCCCCATGCCGTGAAGCGGTACCCTTCATCCGGTTCGGTGGTGATCGAAACGCTGACTCCCGGCTGAAATTTATAGCCGTCACCGGAAGTCACGCCGGGCGGGTCGAGGAGAATTTTCCCGTGTACCGGCGCAGGGCTTATATGGAGTGTCGTAAAAACCGCATTCGGGTCTTCGCTGAAGCTTGCGATAACAGCAAAATTTTTATTCGCGATTACATCGATAGTACCAGTTGTTCCGGAGAGGTCTCCGCTCCAGTTTGAGAATGAGAAACCGTAGTCCGGCTGCGCCGTAATGGTGACGGTTGTTCCGCTGTCATAGACACCTCCCGACGGGGCAAGAACGATCGTCCCGTTTTCCGCTCCGGTGGTGATGGAGAATATTCTGTTCCCGGTTGCGGAATCGACAAAATTGCCGTAAATCGTCATGTTCTTATTCATGACTATTGTCAACGTGTCTCCGGTTGCGGTGGTATCCCCCGACCAGCCGATGAATGAATAACCGGGAGAAGGACTGACGATAATGACAACGTTGTCTCCTTTCACATACGCTTTTTTGTCCGGTATACGGGTGATCACAGCGACCGACGATGATCCGGTGGTGGTGAGCAGCAGAGGTATGTCGTTACTTTCGCCGGGGCCTGTGGGAGATTCGTTGCACATCAGGAACAACACCGCCAAGATAAGTAAAGAAACTGAAATAGTATTCATGCGAACACTCCTCTTGTGCTTTGTGCATATGCTGATACGGTAAAAAACATCCGGTTCAGGCTGTTGATATGTAGAAAACCGCATTACTTTTCAGGTATTCAGAAGATAGAACTCAGTATTCAGAATTCGGGTAGTACGACATATAAAAAGATTCAATAGTATATCGCAATGCGTATCGATTTGTATTTGAAGTTCATTGTTTGAACGCATCGTTCGTTGAACCGGAAATCTCAGATCAGGTATTGTGCCTCCGATATTATGAATTGTCCATTGCCGCAACCATTGCAGAAAAAGTTGCCGTTCAAGGAGGAGGCAAATGTTTTTTTCGGTTCATGCTGGGATTTTATCATAACGGTTGTGTCCGGACCAGCTTTTTACATTCAGACCTCCGATCCTCACCGGTTCAACCACCATTCGGGATGAAAACAGGTGTGATGATTGTTAACATGAAGGAATCAGACAATGCTCCTGCAGGGAGTGAAGTTTCACGTTGCCGTTCAAACGGGCGGCAGCCGTGCATTCCTCATTGTCCATACCCTCTTTCCCGGCACAGTGTACCGAGGGGGCATGGAGCTCGGCATACCGGCAAAAATCATGTTCGGGCGACTGTTCAAAAAGGTTGAATTGAAACACAACAACGGGAACGCACCCGAAAAGACGCCGTATTCCGGTATCACTGCCTCTTTACCATGTGTCGGGTGGAATAAAGTACGGATATTTATTAACATCACGTGAATAGACGGGTTACCAGATTGTATATATATACCTTGAAACTTTTCATCCGCCGCAAGGAGTAATCATCCGCATGTTGAATAAAAACCCGGTTTGTTGCATGGTACTGCTCATTTTGTTGAAAACCACCGCAGCCTTTCCCCAGACCACCGGCAGACTCCCGGTTGTCATCACCGACTCCCGGACCCGATTGCCGGTGCCGTTCTCGACCGTCTGTATCGGAAACGTCAATCGGTGTCAAACCGCCGACAGCTCGGGAACGGTACGTGTTGACAGCCTTACCCCCGGTCTGTTCAGGCTCAGTGCCTCTGCCGACGGTTACGATACGCTGATGATTCCGAGTCTGCAGATACAATCGGGTCTCAATAAAACCATAACCATTGAGTTGACGAAAAGTGTTACCATTCAGTCCCTCGATAAAATAACCGTGGTGGCGCGACGGCTTAACCAGAAAAAACCGGAACAGACCAATTCCGTGACACGCGTCGGTAATTTCGAACTCTCCAACACCGCCGGTACCGGCAATGATGTCAACAGGGTACTCGCCGTTCTTCCTTCGACCGTCAGCGGTATCGGTGAGGGGTTCGACAACAATCTGTACGTGCGCGGCGGGGGTTCGCGTGAAAACGTGTATCTGATCGACGGGATACCGTTTGACAATGCGTCGCATTTCTCGTCGGTTGATAACTCGGGGGGCGCGATCGGGTTTCTCAACGGCAATCTTGTCCAGAGCCTCGATTTTTATGCCGGCGGATTTCCCGCACGCATGCCGTCCCGGCTCTCGTCGGTCATCGACATGACCTTACGGTCCGGTTCCTTCACCGAACGGAAACATCAGTTCGATCTCAATATGTCGGGGGTCGGGATTACCACCGAAGGGCCGATAGCGGGAGGAGCGGGATCGTACATAGCCAGCGTGCGCATGGTGGATCTGACCTTTCTTAAAAAGCTGTTGACGGTTGGCGGATTGCCGCGCTATGGCGATGTTCAATTGAAAATGGTTTTCACTCCGGCATCCAATCAGACCATCAAACTGGTGGGTATCGGGGCGTTCGACCATTTTGATGAAGATCCCGAAACCTGGTTGTTCGCCGATTCCACGGCACGGGTTAAATATGATGAATACCTATACCAGGGAGGCGGAGGGATATCATGGGATGCAGGCACCGAAAGAATGCGCAATGTTGTGGGGCTGACCGGCAGTGCCCGTCACGAAGATGCGCATGACGACTTTTTGAACTTTCAGCACCCGGTGGAAACCGATACGTTCAGATTCAATTTAACGCAGTATAATAAAGACGAAACTGTCGCCGATTCCATTATTGATCCCGGTGACACCCTTTACCTTGAAACCGGAAGATATGCCCGAAAACGGATTTACGGCTCCGATGATCGCCGCTGGCGTTTGAGTCTGACCGAAGATTTTTCCCTCTTTGTGGGCGAGCAGGATCAGATCAACGCCGGTCTGTTCGCCGATAATGACCATTTCTACATTAAAAATGAGGCGGGATGGGAGGGGGAGACCTTCAGCATTTATCTCCCCGACGGTGTCAACCAGGAACTGCTGCCGGGTTCATACAGTGCGTATACGTCATATTACGAAGATTCATCGATGTCAATCAGGCACGGCGGCGCCTATCTGGAGTATGTTTTTCAGCACGGTCCCGTCAAGGCGATTGCAGGGGTGCGCGGTGATTATTATACCGTGCTTACCGATTACGGGGTTTCCCCCCGTATCGGTTTGTCTGTTGCAACACCGTCGTATGGAACGTTTTCGGTGAGCGGCGGGGTGTATTACCAGTTCCCATCCGACTTCAGCGGACTGCTGGAGGAAATACTCGCCCTGAGCCCCTATTATTCGGATGCCACAGAAGTTCCGCTCGACAAAGCCCGCCTGCAGCGCAACTGGCAGGGGGTACTGGGGTATGAACGACAGATAGGGGAAGCGCATCTTTTGACCACCGAAGCATATTACAAATGGTACGACCGGGAATACCCGTTTACCGCTCCGGACATGCGGAGATACGGTGAGTATGAAAACGGCACGTTCGTATGGATGCTCGACAAACCCGACGGGAAAAAAAGAGCCTACGGGCTCGAGATCTCCTTTCAGAAAAAGCGATACGACACCTTTTATTACTCGTTCAACTATTCACTGTTTCAGGTGGAGAATGAATATACCGACGGTACATGGTATCTCGACGAAAATTCCATCCGCAATGCCGCAGGTATCTCACTGGGAAGCAACTTCCTGAAGAATCACGGTATCGCACTACGACTGCAGGTTTCAGAAGGAAAACCCTGCACACCGGCAGTCAGGGATGCAGCCAGCAACCGGTGGGTAATTGATTCCACCAGAGCATATTACAGCGACCGGCTCGACCCGATCATCTCACTGAATCTGCGTTACAGTTTCAAGGTATTCCGCAAGTGGGGGAATATCACCGGATATCTTGAAGTATGGAATATCCTCAACAATCAACCGGTGGTTGAGCGATATCTTGATTCCCGACGGGGATTTGTCAATTATACCACCAACGGGATTCTTCCGGTGGCGGGGTTTACGGTTGATTTTTAGAAAAGCGGCCGGTTGATAAAAAATACGGACGGAAATACCGCAGATACACCGTGCGTATCGGTTCGGAATCGGTTACTGAGCGGTTATAACCATTCTGCTGGCGGATCGTCTTTTTTTGACAACCTGCACCACCAGTGAAGCCGGCCCGTGAGGCGTCCTGAATACCACCCTGCCTCCGGAAATGCGGTCGCCAAGATCGGCGACGAGCTGTCCGTTAAGTTGATAAAGTCGAACCGATGCATCCGAAGAAAAATACCCCGACAGACGCAGCTCTACGCCTCCGACGAAGGGAAACACCCCCACATCAGCCACGGCAGGGCTTTTGTGCGGGGCTTTTTCCGCCGCAACGATACACCGCCGTTGATCGAGGCATGGAGAAAGCACTACGTGCGGGGAGGATTCACTGGGTGGGGCGCCTCACTTCGACATCATCTGCCCTTGCATGTCAGGCTGTATCCTGCATTTTTCCGGAACGTCCCCGATGTATTTCACCGTCTCGTTGTCCCCCGCGGAATACCCTATAAGGATCCTTACTGTTCTGTTGGTAATGATTATATTAGTGTAAGTAATATCTTCATTTTCTCAAGGTTCGTCACACGCACTACCCGTCGATGGGGAAAAGATACCGGAATGTGCCTGTATCTTTCGATCGGTAGCCGTGGAAAACCGGAAAGCAGCTTCCGGAACGGTTGCTGTTTGATCTGTTAACGCTGTACACTTCTTCAGTGGGGGAAATCATGTACAAACATGTCGTATTCTGCCTTGCCGTTATGGCCGGTGTGTCGGTAAATGCTCAAACGATTAACCTGCAGGGAATGGTTTCAAACAGTTCGGGGCAGCCGATTGCAGGCGCCATTGTAAACCTTGTTCGTCAGGAAATGACCGATACGACCGGAAGTGACGGACGCTACTCGTTCCAGAAAACCGTTGCCGTACACCTGCCGGCAATTCTTCCGCAAACCCGGAAAATCGCCTTCAACAACGGGGTCGTCGAATTCACGCTGCATACCGCTTCGCCGGTGAGCGTCGAGTTGTTCTCCATACGGGGTAATCTGCTCGGGAAACGGGAAATAAAAAATGCCGATGCCGGTACCTACCGCATGAATATCGCCGAACATTTCCGGGCGAAAAATTTTCATCTCATCAAGGCTTCAATCGGTAACTATTCACGATATTTTTCATATATGCCGCTCGGCGGCGGGAAATACGCGTGGAGTGCATCCGTTACAGGCACCGGGTCAATCGATGGTGGACTGGCACAGATGAACGATATCGTCGATACGCTCAACGTCGTTGCCGACGGGTATGAGCCGCAGTCAGTGGCCATAACCTCCTACGAAAATCAGGAGCAGGACATCACGCTCGAATCCAGCGGCGACGGTTTCACGGGAAGTATCGGTTGCGGCAAGGAACTGGGGGAGCTCAAGAGCGGTACGTACACTATCACCAGTGCCGGCCTTGCCAGGCAATACATTATCGATATACCGCAGAATTACGAGAAGGACAAACCCTACCGGTTGATATTCGGTATGCACTGTTTCGGCAGCAATATGCAGGGGGTGGCGAATGACAAATACTACCAGCTCAAACGGTTTGCCGACAGTACCGCAACGCCGTGCATTTTCGTTGCACCGAACGGGGTCATTTCCAACGGTAATGCAATGTGGAATCAGGAGGCGAAGGATCACACGTTCTTTAACGACATGCTCGTACTGTTCAAGGAGAAGTTGTGTGTCGATACCGCACGGGTGTTCAGCTGCGGTTTCAGTTACGGCGCGATGTTCACCAATGCGCTGTCACTGGATCATCAGAAGGTATTACGCGCTGTCGCCTGCTACGCTCCGGCCAACTGGAACATCTGGCTCCCCGAAAATACCCACGAACGCATCGCCTACATGAGTACTACCGGTATCAGCGATCCGAACTGTCCTTTCATTTACAATGCCGCGGAACGGAAGGGCGGGAAATTCTGTCCTCTCATTCATGCCGAAGACAACGGCTGCACCATACCGGCGAACGAGAATATACCCGAAGCGAAAGCCGGCAGCAGAACGCATATCGTGTACGAATTCGAGGGATGTGACGAGGGATATCCGGTAAAATTCTTCTCATTCGACGGTGCGCATCAGGCTGGACCAATGGATAACGTATCCGGAGACGACAGCAGGAGAAGCTGGATCCCGGGTGAGACGTGGAAATTCTTCATGCAGTTTTGATGACGGGTGAGTAACCCCGATAAAGCGTCACGACCTCGAATCGTGACGTTTTTTTAAACGAGTGAGGTCGGGTAGTGGGATGATTTGCCGCACCGATTCTGCGGAGTGCCTGTCCGGTGCATACCCGGTTTCGAAAATTCCATCGGTTCCCCTGCCGTTAAAATCGAGTCCTTTTCGGGCCTGAATTCGCTCGAATCAGGATAATTATCCGCCTGTTCCCGTCCGTATTTATAGCCGCTCGGCCGGCTCCCGGTACACCCGTAGTTTCGTACAGTTATTTCCTCTTTACCGCACTCCAGCAAGCTGCAGCGGATCTGTTCGCGTGAGTGGTGACACCCGTGAACTGTGGACGATCATGTTTCCCGTGCTACCCGGAGCGGCACAGGTGTCCGATTATGGTTGTCAGAGAAGGACGACGGTGTTTTCCGTCATTACTTGCCGACAAGTCGAACAGTGGTGACCAACCCTTACAGGGGTTAGACACGAAGAAACCATAGTCTGTCTGCCAGTGGAGTAAGACGGCTAAAGCGTTATAAAAGAAACAGTGTGAAATACTGAATACCATACGCTTATTGAATGGTAATGACAATTAGGACGTATAACGTTCTTCTTGTTTCTGCCGCGGGCCGGTCCCGGAGGTGGTCCCTGAGCCTGTTAAAGGGTTCTCGAAGGGCCCGCACCAAAAACAAGCCACCACCTCAGGTGATGGTAATTTGACTCGTAAAATTCAACCCTGCCGAAGATATTATACTTTACATTTTTTCATTTAAGCGGTATAATAGATAGAAATCACCATGAATCCCATTCCCGTTTACCTGCTTATGAAAACATTGATTTTATGAGGAAACCTGTTGTTGTTGCACAATGGTATCCGTTGATACTCTTCATGGCAATCCTGCTATCTCTTTTTCCGGTGTATGCCTCCAAGGTGACGGTTGATGCCGACGGGGGGGCGGATTACAGTTCCGTTGATGCGGTGCTTGCCCTGATTGAGGCGGAGAGCATCGATCCGGATACCGTGCTTATTATCGGCGACGATCAGGATACCTACTCCTGGTCAACCAGCCTGAGTACCACTGCTGTCGGAACGATAGTATTCCGCGGTCTGGAAACCTCCCCCAACCAGTTCCCCATTATCAATAAATCAGGCAATCGCAGCTGGGACTTTTATAAAAACACAAACGTTTATTTCGAAAATCTGCTCTTTTCCAGCCCGACCACCGACGAGGAGGATGATTGCTGGACGAACGCACAATCAACAGGTAAGGTGCTGTGTTTCAGAAAGTGTATCATCAGAGATCTGAGCAGCAGCTACTACTTTTTAAAGATGGAGGGGGGCGCAAGTAATACCGTTATCCTCGAGAACTGTCTTTTCGAGGGGAACGGAAAAATATTCACTTTTGATTACTGGAACGGATCGCCAACCATCACGATAACCAACTGCACCTTCGACGGCAACACGGAACTGTTCGATTTTTCGGCAAATGGCCTGCCCGCCACCACCACGAACATCTCACTTAAAAACTGCATCTTCAGCAATAACACCGCCACATTCCCTTCCGGAGACGGGGCTACGCTTAAAGGTCTTACCAGCTACTCACTTACCTCCGAATCGACCAGCGGGTACGGCACGGGGTGTGTTTCCAACTCAAATCCGAGCTATGTCACCAGTTCCCGTAATAATCCGACGGACTGGATGATACAGTCGGGTTCACCTGCACAGAATATCGGTACCACTTCGGGAGCTCCGTCAACCGATATCAACGGATATACCCGCAGCAGCCCCGATGCGGGGTGCTGGGAGTATCAGACGATGCCCGACAATTACGCCACCTGGAGTTACTCGACAACAATAACCCTCAATACCACCTCGGGCGGTGCCAATGTTTCCGGGAATGTCCTCAATTTTCCCGTACTCATCAGACTCAATCCCGCAACTTTCTCCTATTTTTCTCAAACGCTTGCCGGAGGAGCGGATATCCGGTTCGCTAAAACCGACGGTACGCATCTGCCGTACCAGATTGAACGGTGGTACGACGGCAGCAGTAATATCGACACCGCGGATATATGGGTCAAACTCGACACAGTGTACGGGAACAATGCAACGCAGTCGTTTATAATGTTGTGGGGCAAGACGGGGGCGGCCGACAGTTCGAGTTCGACTACGGTGTTCAATAGCGGTAACAGTTTTTTTGGTGTCTGGCATTTGAACGAGAGCTCCGGCAATGTTGAGGATGCCACGAACAATAATTACGACGGTTCCCGCAACGGTAATCAGTCGCGTATCACCGGTACCATCGGGTATGGTCAATCGTATGACGGCTCCGGTGACTACAGTGACATGGGTGATTACATGAATCTGGGTACCAATCCGTTCACACTGAGTACCTGGGTAAAACGGGGTTCTACCGGCCAGCAGACGATCATGTGCAAGTCCGCCGGGGGAAATCCCGGTACATGGTACGGTTATGATCTTGTTTTCAACGGCAGTAACCAGGTTCAACTGTTCATAGCGAGCGGCGGTACAAACTGGGGTGACGGTGGGACGTTAGCATTTAATTCAACAGCCGGTTTAACCGATCTTTCCAGCTGGCACCACATCGCGGTTTCAATCGAACGTTCAGCAACCGCCAACTGCAAGATGTACATTGACGGAACGGAGGTTGCGACCGGGTTTACGGGGTATGTTTCGGGTGTCGGATCCATCGCCACCAGCGAACGCTTCCGCCTCGGAAGCGAATCGGACGGGGATTATCAACTCAATGCCTACCTCGACGAGGCACGGGTGGAGACTACTAACCGCAGCGCCGACTGGGTCAAGCTCTGCTACCAGAACCAGCGCTCTTCGCAGACACTGGTGGTGTTCGGTGACGATTACACCTGGGATACCGACGCCGGTTCCGGTATTACTCCGGATGACGGCACTTGGGGATCAGACAATTACTGGACCCTTACCTCCGATGACGGCACTTCACTGGTTGCCTGGCCGGGAGCGGGAAACAGCGCCACCTTCGGCGGGGTCGACGGTACCTATGCCATAACCGTGAGCGGTACCCAGTACGTCGACAGCATCACCTTTCAAAAAAGCGGTTATACGATCAGCGGCGGTACGGCAATCAACTTCGGTTCGCGAAAAGGAATCTATGTTGCATCCACCGAAAGCGGAACAATCGCTACACCGATCGCCGGAACGGGCGGGATCACCAAGTACGGTGCCGGTACCCTTATATTTTCGGGTACGCACGCCTATACCGGTACCACAGCGATCAATCTGGGTGAACTTTCGATCGGCAACGGCGGTACCACCGGAGCGATTTCCAATTCCAGTCCCATCGACGTGAGCGGTACTTTAACGTTTGACCGGTCAGACGATTATACCTATACCGGGGTCATTTCCGGGGCAGGCGCAATTGTAAAAGAGGGAGCGGGGACTGTAACCCTGTCGGGCAACCTGACTTATTCGGGAGTGACGACGGTCAATGACGGAACGCTCAGGCTAACCGGAACACCGACCAGCAACGCCCGTACTCATGTCATAAATTCCGGCGGAACACTGAGCGTGATCAGCCACACGTCCATGAGTACCTACCCTGCGAGTTTTGATGCCGACTGGCTGACGATCAACGGCGGCACCTTGAGTACCGCTATCATAACAGGACAGGAATACGGTGCAAACCGGGGTTTTACCCTCGGGGCTTCGGGTGGAACCATTGACATTCCAAATACTGATAATTCAAATACCGTCCGCATAGTTTCCGTGATTTCCGGCAGCGGAGCCTTGACCAAAACCGGTGTAGGGGTATTGTCGTTTTCCGGTACCAACACCTTCTCCGGCGGGGTGACGGTGAGTGAAGGTGTGCTCAGGGCCGAAAATACCGCTGCACTCGGCAACAGTTCAAATACCATAACCGTGAGTAACGGCGGCTGTATCGATGTGTACGGGACCAATCTGCAGGCGTATACGAACAATATCACGATCAACGGACAGGTGAGCAGCGATACCGGCGCGCTGGCGAATTTCGGCAGTGACCAGCAGAATGCGATCCGAAAAATAGCCCTCGGGAGTAATGCCTCCATCGGTAACAACGGAGGCGGACGGTTCGACATCGGCCGCGGGTATGAAGGAACCACCTGTATCACCGGGAACGGGTACACGCTGACCAAGGTCGGTAACAATCTGGTATCGCTGCCTGCCGACGGCTCCAATATCGGGAGTGTCGTCGTTAACGGCGGTACGCTCCGGCTCGAAGATGTCGATGCGGTGGGTACCGCGGCAATTACCGTCAACAGCAGTGGCGCGGTGGATTCCTGGAACAGTCTGACGTTTACCAACGACCTTGTTCTCAATGGCGGAACCCTTGCTTCGGTTGAGGATGACGCGTACAACACCACCTGGTCGGGCGCGGTGTCGGTAACCGACGCCAGCACCCTCGCCTGCAGTGCCGACAATACGACCACGCTCAGCGGCGCGATCACCGGTACCGGAAGTCTTACCGTTTCCGGTATCGAGGGAGTCATGCTCCTGAGCGGCAATAGCAACGAATACTCCGGCGGCACCACGGTAAGCGGCGCGACGCTGCGGATTACCAATACGTCCAATTCCGCCACCGGCACCGGCGCGGTGAGTGTGGCCAACGGGGCGATACTCGACGGTACCGGTACGATCGGCGGAGCACTCAACATGGCCGGGACGCTCTCTCCCGGAATCGGCGGTCCCGGAACGCTGACGGTCGGTGACGACGTCACGTTTACAAGTGACGGTATCTTCAGTGTGCAGGCAGATGGCACTACTCCCGACTCGGAGCACGATCAGCTCATCATGAGCAACGCCGGCGGTACGGTGACGCTCGATGGCGCCACGCTCTCGTTCACCTTCGGGGGCATGCCGGAAATTGATGATTATTTCATCATCATCGACAACCAGGGTTCAGATCCGATATCGGGAACATTCAACGGGATAACCCAGGGCGGTACCATTATCGCCTCGTTTGGCGGGGTGGGGTTCGACTGTATTGTTACCTACAACGGTGGTACCGGTAATGACGTGGTGGTGACGGTCGATAAGGTCAGCTCGGAAGTGTACGCGACCGACTGGGCATATTCACAGGTGATCACGCTCAATACCACGGCCACCGGTGCAAATGTATCGGGAGGTGTTGCCGATTTCCCGGTTCTGCTGCGGCTCAATCCGGGGAACTTCGACGGATTCGCGAACACGCAGCCGGGAGGAGCGGATATACGCTTCGCCCTGAGTGACGGCACGAAACTCAACTACGAGATCGAGCGGTGGAAGGATTACGACTTTGATCAGGATACCGCCGAGATCTGGGTGAAACTCGATACGGTGATCGGAAACAATAAATCACAGTCGTTCATCATGTACTGGGGGAAGCCGGATGCGGCCGACAGTTCGGACGGGGGTGCGGTGTTCGATACTGATAACGGATTTATCGGTGTGTGGCACCTGAACGAGGACCCGTCAGGCGGGTCGGCATCCGTAAAGGATGCGACCGCGAACGCGCTGCATGCCACACCGGTGGGAAGCATGACGGCATCCGATCTGGTTGATGGCGTGATAGGGAAAGGACATGATTTCGACGGGTCCAACGACGCCGATTCCATTCCCTACGATGCTGCGCTCAATACCAGGGACTCCGTGACGCTGAGCGCATGGGTCAATGTAACCGCGTTCCAGTTGTATTCCAGAATTATTTCGCGTGGAATGCCTACGAACGCCGATCCGTGGTCCATCTATTCACTCAACACGAACGACGTTAATCCACGATGGCGTGGAGAAGTGTCAAACGGAGCTTCCGGGTTACAGGCCAGTGTGCTGGGCGTCAACGATCTGAGCACCGGCACCTGGTATTACGTGACGCTTACCTACGATCGTGACACAATAAGGTTATACCGGAACGGTGTGCGGGACGGCGGGAGTACCCGAGAGACGGATACCATGCCTGCTACGCAAACGACTCCGCTCATGATAGGAAAAACCAACTGGAATACCAATCCGTTCAGCGGTAAAATCGATGAGGTACGGGCGTCGAAAACCGCTCGCAGCGTGCACTGGATAAAACTCTGCTACGAAAACCAGCGCACCAGTCAGACCCTCGTGCTGTACGAAGACTACACCACCTGGGGATTTTCGCGCAACATCACCATCAACACCTCGGGCGTCACTACCACCGACTGCATCGACTTTCCGCTGCTGGTGCGGTTGACTTCCACCAACTTCGATTTCAACCAGGCGGATGATGACGGCGATGATATCCGGTTTTCGAATGCCGACGGCACGCCGCTGCGGTATCAGATCGAGCGGTGGGTCAAGGGAAGTACGGTCGCGGAGATCTGGGTGCGGGTCGATACGGTTTTTGCGGACGACGCCTCGCAGTACATCACCATGTACTGGGGAAAGAGGGGTGTGTCGAGCAGGTCAAGCGCGAGCGCGGTGTTCGATACGTCGAACGGGTTTACCGGGGTGTGGCATATGAACCAGGCTTCGGGTAGTACGAGCGATGCAACGGTAAACGCATTGAACGGAACGGCGAACGGCGGAGTTGCCTATTCCCAGACGGGAACTATCGGATCGGCAAACGGATTTGACGGGGATGGTGACTATTTCAATCATGGTAATAATGCAATTCTGCAAATGGATGCATCAGACAAAGTCACTGTCTCAGCATGGGTTAAGCGCACGGGCGGAAATGTCAACTCGACGGCTGAAGAGGGTATTGCCGGTAAATTCGAATGGTCTACAGGTAATTACCGGGAATATATGATTATCAACAATGCGTCAAGCGGTTTCAGATTCGTTATCAGCTCTGACGGAACGTGGTCAAACGAGACATCGCTTGCTTCCAATATCGTCCCGATAAACGGCACCTGGTATTATGTTACCGGTGTGATGGGTGCCGGTAACATGTATATCTTCACTGATGGCGTACAGAGGAATTCCACTGCAAAATCAGCAATTTACGGTTCAACAAACGCAAATTTTAATATCGGCATGATGGATGATAATGGTTCCGCAAGACAATACTTCAACGGTACTATCGATGAAGTCCGCGTAGAGAAAACAAACCGCAGCGCCGACTGGATCAAACTCTGCTACGAAACGCAGAAACCGATTCCCGACATCATCACCATCGACAGCGCCGACGCGTTCCGCCCGCTCACCATCCGGCGCGAGATGAGCGGTTCCACCACCGATTCGATCATCATCGCCACCAAACGGTGGGCGATCCGTTTCAATGCCGACGAGGGCGGCGGAATAGATTTTCTCTCCGCCGATACCAACAGCGCCAATCAGCTCGACGCGAACCTTTTCTATTTTGTCTATAACAGCACCTCGAGCGCTTCCGGTACCGGTACCCTCGAACTGCTCGACAGCAGTATCGTGTTCGCCCGGGTGCGGCAGAAAACGACCGTTTCCGGGAACCCCTTCACGGTCGATTATTCGGTACTGGGTTCCGGAAAGATGTTCGTGCGGGTGAGTACGCTCCCGACGGCGGCGCTCTCCGGGGGGCTGTCGTTCCGCATTGCCAACAATGCCACCGCGAACCACCGGAATATCGTCTTTGGTTCCACGTCGGCCTCGTCGTGTCACGGAGTGGCGCACATCGATTCCGGCAGCGGTAAATACGATCTCGTGATGGCGCCGTATGATTCCTGGAGCGAAGCCGATCAGATCGATTCGGGCGGCAAGTATGTCGGACTCGGGAGCAGTACCTGGAGTTCTGCCGACAGCGTCTGGCACGCATGGGAATTCATGGCCGATTTCGGGCACCATACGCTTGCCGACAGCGCGAAGGCGTATCAGTATATTGCCGACTACCGCAACAGTGATACGCTGGGTTTTTACGAGGGAACGCCGCTTCTCGAACAGGCGTGGGAGAAAAGTCAGATAGGACAGTGGGATTTTAACGAAGGTATCGGTACTACGGTTGCCGATCGCAGCGGTAACGGACACGACGGTACGATCAGCGCCGGAACCCCCTCATGGACAAGCGGAAAATGGAACAGCGGCGCGTTGAGTCTGGCGGGAAGTGACAGTGTCACGGTACCGCACCATACGGATTTTACGGCCGGCAAGGCGCATACCATCTGTGCGTGGATCTATCCCAATTCCCTGTTGAGCAGTTCGGTGGCGATACTCAAAAAATGTACTTCGACGGATGTGGGGTACGGTTTCATGGGCGGCCCGTCGGGTACTATACAGTACCGGATGGGCAACGGCGGCAGCTGTGTGGAACTGCAGAGCACCACGGTGCTGACCCCCGGGCAGTGGTATCACGTGGCTGCGAAAATGATCATGATCCTCAAACAGGATTATCTCGCACTGTACATCAACGGAGAACTCGATACACTTCGTGCCATCGAACTCGATTCCTATTACGGTACTCCCACGAATGATGTCGTCATCGGAAAGGAGTTCAACGGGGTGATCGACGATGTACGGTTCTACAACAATGCCCTTGATAACGACGAAATCCGTGCGATCAGTCTGCGGGGATTCTCTCCCGACCGTGGGATATACCGGGTGCGCGCCGACAACGACAATACGCTTCACTGCCGGATGCACGGCAATGCCGACAACCGTTTTCTGCCGGTACTGCAGATCGACAACTACTGGTCGACCGATCCGACGCCCTATGTGTATGTTGACGGTGTGGGACTGACCTCCGGGAGTGATTACTATGCTGCGCTCGACGACAACCGCAACCGTCTCACGATCGGGTTCAACCGGGTGATCAACCGGTGTTCGGCGATATTCATCGACGACAATCTTGCCGACGGGTACCAGCGTGTGGGGGAAACTAAAAAGATGTACTGGGGAATCGAGGGTTCATCTGATGAATATTTCTGGGTGAAGAATACCGCAGGCAGGTATTTAGGTGCGGCATCGTGCAACGAATGGTACATCAACTGGAAGATGAACAACGCGAGCATTAAGGATGGTGAGATATGGCAGATGCGAAGTTCGGTGACCAACCCGTATACCATCATTGATACCGTCGCCGGAACGAACCTGATCCAGGGAACCGACGGATACAATAGTGACCTCGGTGCCTACAGTATACATTACAGCGATGGTAGCCCTACTACCACAAACGATGTTTTCAACACTTTCACCTATACGGTTGAAGAGAGTTCTCTGGTGCGCATTCGCCTGCGG
>JAFGHA010000101.1 GCA_016930275.1 Chitinispirillaceae bacterium | reverse complement strand
GAACAGAGTCCCTGCAGGATCTTTTCGTCCGGAGCACCGGCGAGTTTCGCGAGCGCGGCTGCCACCGCCGCATTATCATGATTGTGGCTGCCCCGCAGTTTCATCGCGGCCAGATCGCCGATCACGCCGGCGGTTCCGTCAAGCCGGTACCGCAGTACCGTACGATCACACCAGAAGGAATCATTTCCGTCAATATCGTCGCCGAAATAAACGATCCTGGTCTGATGCACCATCGACGCGCCCCACGCACGAAGCAGCGGATCATTGGCATTGACTATCAGGTGTTCACCGGGAGTGAGATTCCGTGCAATCGCTTTTTTCGCAGTGTAATACGCCTCTTCCGACGTGTACCGGTCAAGATGGTTCTTCATCAGGTTGAGTACCGCCGCCGCTTCCGGTTTGAACCGGTCGATGGTTTCCAGTTGAAAGCTTGACACTTCGGCAACGACGAACCCGCCCGCGACTACCTTCGGCACTTCGGCGATTACCGGCAGACCGATATTACCGGCCACGACATTCCCGATTCCCGCCGCGGAAAGTGCCGCTCCGGTCAGTGAGACGGTGGTGCTCTTTCCGGTCGATCCGGTTACCGCGAGAAAAGGTGCACTGCTCACGCGAAACCCCAGCTCCATTTCCGACCAAACGGGGATCGAGTGTTCCCGAGCCTTTATCAGAACGGGAATATCCGACGGAACGCCGGGCGAAAGCACGATCAGATCGGAATCGAGCACTGCATTCGTATGCACCCGCGCTTCCCACCGGATACCGGTCAGTGCGTTCTCCGCAACGGTTTTTTCCATTTTCCCGGTACTGCAGGTATCGCTCAGGAGCACGTCCACCCGCCTCGCGGCAAAATACTGCGCCGCGGCGATGCCGCTGCGGGCGGCACCGATAATCGTTACCCTGCCGGGAAAAGTTGTTTTCATATCGTAGCGTGCGTCCGTCATGTGATCCTTACCCGCCGAATCCTTCGAATACCGTTTCAAGATGAATTCCCCTGGATGCTTTCAGCAGCACCGTATCACCGTCGCGTAGCACCTCATTTACTACCGGGACGGTTTCTTCCGCCGTGGAACAGGCAATCATCGAACGTCGGCCCATGCCTGCCTCACGTGCACCATCAATAATCGCCGACGCATGTTCACCGACGGCAATCAGGCGGGCCACTCCCGACCGGGCGACGTTTTTCCCGAGCTGCCGATGCAGACGGCCGGCATACCTGCCGAGTTCCATCATCTCACCTACCACTGCGATTTTTCTCCGTCTTCCCGCCACGTCGGTCAGGTAGACCAGCGCGGCCTCCATGGAGGTCGGGTTGGCATTGTAACAATCAACGATAAAATCGATAGTTCCTTTTCGTTCAAGAGTTCCCCGGAGAGCCACCGGCCGCTGCGCTGCAAGCGCCCGGGCGATGAGCTCGTCGGGAATCCCGCAACGGCGTCCGAGAAAAACCGCCGGAAGAGCACTGTAGACGAAATGCCGGCCCGGCATCGCGATCACGAATTCCGTTCCGTCAACCGTAAACCGTGTTCCGCCGCGCACATCAACCGTCACCTGTTCCGGCCGTACCGAACACCGTTTCGAATAGCCGTAAAAATACGCCGGCAGATTCCGTGAACGGCATCCCGCCACCAGACGGGAGTCGTCACCGTTGAGCAGCAGAAAACCGTTTTTCCGGTTCAATCCTTCGGCTATTTCAAACTTCGCCGAGGTCGTCTTCGCAAGCGAACCGAAGAGTCCCACATGTGCATATCCGATATTGGTGATCACCGCGATATCAGGTTGGGCGATACGGGAGAGAATACTGATTTCTCCGGTATGATTCGCCCCCATTTCAATCACCCCCGCCCACTCTTTACCCGTGAACCGTAACAGACTGAGCGGAACACCGAGGTGATTGTTCCAGTTGGAATAAGTTTCTCCTACGACAACACCCTCGGCGAGTACCGCCGAGATGAAACTCCGAGTGGTGGTTTTTCCGCTTGATCCCGTTATACCAATGCAGAGATAGCCGAGTTCCCTGCGATACCTGCGTGCCGCGCGCTGCACCGCCGCAAGCGGATCCGTTACCCGGATGACCCGCCGCAAGTAACGGGCACTGCAATCAAACCGTGCGCGACGTGCCGCCACCACTGCCAGGGCTCCCGCTTTACACGCGGATTCTATGAACGCATGTCCGTCGTTGTTCTCCGTTTTCAGTGCGATAAAAACATCTCCCGGCCGCACCAGTCGCGAGTCATGACGGAGCTCGCCCAGCGGCTTCGATCGCGAAGCAGCGCCGAGTTGCGAGCTGCCGCCGCACCATTCGATAAACGTACCGAGCCTAATCCGCTGTGCAGAGCCGTTATGATGCGACATGAAGCGCTCTTTCCTTTGTCAGTGCGGTAAATTCCTCGACAACCACCTCTTTGTCATCGAAATGATGTCTGACACCGTTTATTTCCTGATAGGTTTCATGGCCTTTTCCGGCGATCACCAGACAGTCGCCGCCGCGTGCTTCGCGCAAAGCCGCTGCAATCGCCGCACGCCGGTCGGCATTGACCGAATGCGGAAAATCAAGCGGAATGCCGTCAATGATGTCGTTGATTATCTTCATCGGCTGTTCAGTACGGGGATTGTCGGAAGTAACCCACCCTTCATCACACCACTGCGCCACCGCAGCTCCCATCAATGGCCGTTTCGTCCGGTCACGGTCACCACCGCACCCGAATACGCACAGCAGTCTGCCGCGGGTGATCTCGTTTGCGGTCTTGAGCACATTGTGCAACGCATCGGGAGTATGCGCATAATCAACCACCACCGCAAAAGGCGCGTCAACGGTGACCCGCTCCATGCGACCATTGACCGAAGGTACCAGATCAAATGCCTTCCGGATGATTTCCGGCCCGTACCCGAGCGCAACCGCACCGGCTACAAGTGCGGTCATGTTATAGATATTGAAATACCCCCGCAACGCGGACGTGAATTCCATTTCATTTCCGTCAATAACCGTCCGAAGTGTGCAACCGTCCCAGTCACACTTCGAGGAAGCGATCCTGATCGCAGCATCATCGGCGCTGCCGTAGGTGACACAGGTGCCGCTTCCCAGCTCATCCGCAAGACGCCTGCCGAACGGATCGTCGATATTGACTGCCGCGCGACCGCCTTTTTTGAGGTATTCGACAAAAAGACGACGTTTCGCCCCGTAATACTCCTCCATCGTTCCGTGAAAATCGAGATGATCCTGGGTAAGGTTGGTAAACACCGCGAGATCATAGCTCAGACCGCCGATACGATCGAGCGCCAGCGCATGCGATGAAACCTCCATTACCACCGCTTCAGGAGGGGACGATGCGGTTCCGAAACAACGGAATATTTCGAGCGCTTCGGGAGTCGTATTCGGTGCCTCCCGACGGTTGTCACCGAGGTGATAATCGATCGTCCCGAACATCCAGACACCGGATGCATTTTTTACCGATGCGAAAAGTCCCTCGAACAGATGTGCAACCGTGGTTTTCCCGTTGGTTCCGGTGATACCCACCGTTGTCACCTCATCGAGACCTACCGCCCAGAGCACTCTGCCGAGTTCTCCCAGAAGAGCGCGTAAACCGCTCGCCTGAACCCACGGCACCGAAAGTTCGGGATGTTCCCGTTCTGAGAGCACGGCAACCGCACCGTTTTCGAGGGCCGCACCGATATAGGCGTCGCCGTGTACCTTCATCCCGGGAATGGCCACATACAGTGCTCCGGGTTGTACCTTCCGGGAATCGTAGACGATATCGGTTACGGTCGGATCGCCGGTACCTCCCTGCGCCGTCACAACGACACCGCATTTCTTCAACAGTTCACTCAACACCATTCCGGCCACCGTTTATCCCTTTACCGTGCAATACAAGGTACACGCCGCAGCAGGCTCAACTTTTGTTCCCGCCGGCGGCAACTGCCGTTCGACTTTTCCGAACCCTACAGCATACGGTATATACCCGCTGCCGTTGATCAGGTTCACCGCATCACGCAGATCGCGCCCCCTGCAGTCCGGAATAACGCCGGATAGAAGGCTCGCATTACCATCACGAACCTCACCGGTCATTTCCGGCTTGTCCGCAACGAGCTGTCCCTCATCCCTGAGAGGAACATTCTGTCGGGATCGTAGAATTTTTTCGGCGTATTCAAGTTCAGGATGACTGAGTATCTGCGTGATGATTTTTCTGAACGCCGGAGCAGCCGCTTCACCACCCATTTCACCCCCGGCCGGCTCATCGATCACCACCCCGCACAACACCAGCGGTTCTTCGACCGGTAAAAATCCGATGAACGAGGACCACGAACGGGTCTGTGAGTAACCGCCGGAATCGGGCTTCTGACTGGTTCCGGTCTTTCCCGCCACCGCGATCTCCGGTATTGCAGCCCGTTTTCCGGTACCGTTTTCCACCACATCCTGCAGCATTGAACGCAATCGCGAGGCAACCGGGGAAGATATCACGTGCCGAACCGGCCGGTACTCACCACTGTCAACGACCGTACCGTGCGGATCGACAATTTTCTCGAGGATCCTTGGACTCACCAGTACACCGCCATTGGCGACTGCAGCGTAGGACTGCACCATCTGCATCAGTGTAGCGGATACCTCCTGCCCCATTGCCATGGTTACACGGGTTCTTCCGGACCACTTTTTAACGGGATGCACGATGCCGCACTCCTCGCCCGGCAGCGTAACGGAGGTTCGTGTACCGAATCCGAAATCCCGGACGTACCGGTAGAATTTATCGTTGCCGATTTCATTGGCGACTTTCGCGAAACAGACATTACTGGAATAGGTCAGCGCTTTCGCGAATGTCAGATACCCATACGCTTTATGATCCCTGATGACCTGATCGTAAATGCGGTACCTGCCCTGATCACCATAAAGCAGATCGTTTTCTGATTTTATATGTTCTTCCATGGCAACGGCGGCAGTGACCAGTTTGAATGTCGACCCCGGTTCATACACCGAGCTGATGCAGCGGTTCTGCCGGTCGGAAAGCGAGGTTCTTGACGGCAGATTAGGATTGAAGGAGGGTTCATTTGCCATTGCCAGAATTGAACCGTCATGCGGATTCATTACGATGCACATGCCGCCTTTGGCCCGAAGTGCGGTTACCGTCTGTTTGAGAACGCTCTGTACGATCTTCTGCACATTAATGTCGATAGTTAACACAACGTCACAGCCGCTACGCGGTTTTTTTTCTGGTAGGCCGATTTTCCTGTAGCGGTAATTCCGGCCGTCCTTCTGCAGAATCACCCAGCCGTCTTCACCACGGAGATACCGTTCAAATTCCAATTCCACTCCTCCGAGTCCGTTTCCGTCTCTGCCGACGAATCCGAGTAACGGACCGGCAACCTCACCCTGCGGATACACCCGTTTCGCGGTTGCGACATCCGGTTGATCGCGTTTTCCCGACCGCAATCCCAGTACATCCGGTTCAACCGAGAGCGCACTCTGCAGACTCACGGCCAGTGTTCTTCCCGACCGGTCGACAATCGATCCCCGCCTCGCCTGAACAATCCGCCGCTGCTGAGACTGATCACGACTCCGCGCGGCGAAACGTTCCCGTTCAAGTACCTGAATGGTAAAAAGGCGATAGAGCACCACACCACTCCCCGCCGTCAGAAGTGCTATAATAAACGCCATTCTAATTTTAAACTGATTCATTCAACCACTCTCTCCGAACAGCGATTTCCGCAGAAATGCGAGAACCCCCTGTGTCCATCCGGCCGCCGTAAATCCCCGTCGTTCTCCAACTCTGACGATCACGATCTGTTCCGGTGTCGGATAATCAAGCCCCAGTGATGAACGGGCGATCCGCTCAATCCGTTCATTCGACGAGAGATATTCGCATTTAAGGCGCAGCGAATCAATTTTCTTGTTGCACATCGCCAGCGTGTCATTGGTATACTCCATTTTCAGGGAGAGCGAATTGATACAGACCTGCTTCCATACCAATAGCAATGGCCCGCTGATCAGTACCGCCAGCAGCGAAATTCCAAGCAGCATCGAACGAAACCGGAAAATCGGTGCCGATGTCGATGAATATGCTCTTTTTGTTTTCATTCAGTCACTCCTGCAATTTTTTCCGCAATGCGCAGCCGGGCACTCCGTGCACGGGGATTGACGGAGATCTCATCTTCCGATGCGACAATCGCCTTTCTGTTTACCCGTTTAAGTTTTCCGGGCCTCCCGCAGGTACAGCGTAAAATCGAAGACGGGCATATGCAATGCGGTTCACTATTTCTGAAAAACTCCTTTACCATCCGATCTTCGAGCGAATGATAGCTGATCACCGCAATCCGCCCGCCATCTGCAAGCAGTTCCGGTATTGCCGCAAGAAACGTTCGCAGTTCATCGAGCTCATCGTTTACCGCAATACGCAGTGCCATAAACACCCGCGCAAGTACCTTATATTTTAGTTGTCCGTATTCACGGGTGAGACAGGTCCGCAAAGCGGACGAACTGCGGATTGCTTCCGGACTGCTTTTTATCGCCATCGCCATACGTCGCGCATTGCGGATTTCCCCGTATCTGGCCAGAACCCCGGCCAGTTCCTCAACTGAAAAACGGTCGATCAGATCCATTGCCGGTGCACCTTCACGGGTATTCATACGCATGTCAAGCCCGCACTCCTGCATAAATGAGAATCCGCGTTCCGGATGATCAATCTGAAACGAGGAAACACCGAGATCAATGAGTACTCCGTCAACCGACGAGATCGAAAGTGTTTCACATATCCGGGCGATTTCAGAAAAACGGGCATGTTCCAGATGAACCGAAGCCGCTGTTGCCGTCGGATTCCGCCGGTTCCATTCGATCGCATCCGCATCCCGGTCAATTCCGATAAGCGTCGCTCCGTTTGACAGCTTACGGGCAAGAGCTCTGAAATGCCCGCCGCCACCCAGTGTCGCATCGATAAAGCAGCCGTTTTTTCCGTTACATAAAGCATCAACAACCTCCCGGCAAAGTACCGGAACATGGTAATCCGACGTTTCGGTCATCGTTTCGGAATTCCCGCCTCAACCGACTGGAAAAACATGTTGTCAAAGTCATCTTCGAACTGCTGCTGGTAGGCTGTATAGCGAGCGCTGTCCCAGATCTCGATGTAATTCGCCTGTCCTACCAGTGTCACTTCCTTGGTGATACCCGCGATTTCCATCTGTTTCGAGCTGAGCGTGATACGTCCCTGACCGTCCATGGTGGTATCGGTAAGCGTGTTGTAGAGGAGTCGTTTGTGCCGGAGTGCTTCCGGGGTTTCCGGACGGGATACCAGCTCCGCCTCGTAAACTTCCCAGAGATCGTTCGGATATGCCCGGAGACAACCATCGGGAGCACGACAAATGGTAAAGGTCTCCCGCGCCGCTGGATTGAGCACACTGCGGAACCGGGCAGGAATATTCACCCTTCCTTTATTGTCGATCGAGTAGCTGAAGCTGCCGTGAAACCTGGTCAACGTATCCCCACAATCTCCCACATTTTCCTACAATTACCCACAAAGAATATATAATAATGAGGAGAGATGTCAAGGCAAAAGTGACAAGCAATAACAAATTTGAAACGAAATCATTCGCTATAATCGGGAATTTGAAGGCTTGGGTCCAACATATTGTATGAGGGAACCACAGACACCACTACATTATGTTACAAAGTCTTAAAAAAACAGTGCAAAGGCCGAAGCGGAGCCAAATCAGGTGCCATACCGTTTGAAATCGGAGAAATTCATGATACGGCAACTGGAAATGAAATCGAAGTCCGGATTTGTTATCGAACAGTTACAAGCCGACGGGAAAGGGGGTACCGTCTCCCCTCCCGGTACGGTATCAGTCAGGGCGTCTGGTCAAATCGTTGATATCGCATTCAGAAGGGTCATCAAGCTGGGAAAGATTGAGCGTACGGGTATCCTCATATAATTTCATATCCACCTTTGCGGAGAGCGGAGGAGGTTCGGCAGGTTTGGGCGGCAGCACTTCGGGAGCGGCCGCAACGGGGATATCGGCAATGTCATCATCCGGGTCCTGCCGGCCCTGCAGTTTTTTCACCTTTGCACGAAGTGAATAGTTCTCGCTCAGAACGATATCGTACTCTTTGTAAAGTTCCCGCAGCTTACCCTTCAGTTCATTGATCTCGCCATTGTAATTGGTATTGTCGCGATGGAACTGCTCTATCGCCCGCTGCTGGGCGTTGAGCGATTCGGTAACGGTAGAAATGGCATGTTCCAGCTGGGTAAGGCGGGATGCACCCGGTGACATCGGTGCGGCCGGTTCAAATCCCACGGTGTTGAACTGGGTTACTTCCCGGGTCAGATCTCTGCTTTCCTCTTTGCGCTGCGCGGTCAGTTGAATCAGAAAAATAAAAAAACCGAATGCCACAACGGGAACGATCCAGAGAAATTCTATGTGTTCAAAAATGAATTGTAGATAACTTTCGGTACCCTGCATATCTGGACACTTCTATTCCGGCTTTCATTCGTTGTCCGGGTGACGTATTTTATCTATCCGTTACAGGAATGATTATTCCGGTTCACTGTAAGATACACCCGGCAGAGGAATGGTTCTGCCCTGACGGTAATGATAGCTGCACCGGGATGTGAATGCGAAAATTATACAACTGCCGAGCTAGTACAATAAGTACATCCAGCTGTAACAGCAATTAATTTTTGCAGCGGTCCCCTGCGCTACCAAGGTTTCGGTAGTTTTACTCAACGTTTTAAAATAACACCAGCGTACCCGTACGGGCAACGCGTTCTAAAAGCACTATGAAGGAGAAAATGCAATGACCTTACCTATGATGACAGTTTCCGGGATCCGCGGTATTGTCGGAGAAACCATCGATGAGGGTTTCATTTCCCGTATCGCCTATCTGCAAACCCGGGCAGCGCGGGGGGAAGGAAGGTCCTTCGTCGTCGGGAGAGACACCCGTCCGTCGGGGGCAGCTTTCGCACGCGCAGTATTCAGGGGAATCAGGGCTGCCGGAGGTATCCCGGTGGATCTCGGTATCGTTCCGACACCGACCGTTTGTCTGGCCGCGGCGGAAACCGGTGCAGGTGGAGGAGTGATTCTGACCGCCAGCCATAACCCGTCGCAATATAACGGGTATAAAATGGTGCACTCGAGCGGGAGACTCTACCGGGCAGCGGAATGTGAAACAGTCTACACGGCGTTTAACAACAATGAATATCCTTCGGAGGAGGAACTTGCCGGATTCCCGGATACTGCCGAAAGCACCATTGATGCCGCAACACTTCATATTAAAAGGATTCTCACCATTGTCGATGCGGGAAAAATCAGGGCTGCATCAATTAAAATAGCCATTGACAGTATCAACGGTGCGGCCGCGGCGGTTTTCCCCGGACTCTGTGATGCACTCGGCGTTTCCTGGGTGGGAGTCCACAATAAACTCGACGGAGACTTCGTTCATAATCCGGAACCTCGACCGGAGCATCTGACCGACCTTGCCGACCTTCTGCGGAAAACTCCCGGATGCTGGGGAGGATTCGTGTTCGATCCGGATGCCGACCGCCTGGCAACGATGGGTGAAAACGGTGAACCGGTTTCCGAAGAGCTCACTCTTGCCTTTGCTCTGGAAAATCTTCTCGCACGCGAGCCTTCACCGGTCGCCACCAATCTTTCCACCTCGATGGTTATCGACGACGTGACCTCACGGGTCAATGTTCCGGTCATCAGGTCAAAGATCGGTGAAGCAAACGTGGTGGAGGCAATGGAACGCAACAACTGCTCCTACGGGGGAGAGGGAAACGGCGGGGTTATTTTTCCGAAGGTCGTTACCGCACGGGACGGTCTTACCGGGATGGCACTTATCCTCGAACAGATGGCGGTAACCTCCCGTCGTATCACCCAGATGGCGTCATCTTTACCTATATATTATATCGTCAAAGATAAAATCCCCTGCGGCCCCGAAGGACCAGCCGGACTCATCCTGGCACTTGACAATCATTTCAGCTCGGAACATAAAGATCTCACCGACGGTCTGAAAATCATTCGGGATTACGGATGGGTACACCTTCGCGGTTCGAACACGGAACCGATCATCCGTTGTTATGCCGAGGCAAAGACGCTTCTGCAGGCGAATGATCTTGCCGCCATGGTACTCGACGCAACGGAACAACTGAAGGGTACTTCACCAAACGCATAACATATATTTTGAGTTCCACCTGAATTACGACTTTAATGAGGAGAAGACGCCATGAAACTCTTTAGAACGGTCAGCCTTTCCGCGCTTGCCGTTGCATTGATTTCGAGTGCTTCGAGCGGACAGATCGTCAGCGGCAGTGCCTCAATGAAACTCACCGGCCCCGCCGACAAGGCATCACGTGTCCAGGTTCAGATCAAGGCGATTCAAAATCTCAGAACCGAACTGGTCAGATGGCTCGGCACCGAAGCTGAAATCAGCATTGATACCACCAATCCGATTGCCGGTCGCGGCCTTGACATGTTTCTCGACACCTGTCGCAACGCGGCAAAAATGGAATCATCCTTCAAAGGAAAGTCACTCACCGTTTCCTATGTTCTTTCCGGAGATCTGATCCGGGAAAAAATCGTCTCTTTCAACAACACTGTTGACGAAATGGCTGTCGCCGCATGGCGCACCCTTCTGAATGCCCGTTCGACAAATGATTTCGGATCGATCTACGTAAAGGGACTTTCCGGTCTCTTTTATACCATGGTGCATCTTGGTCCGCCGCTTGCCACCCCCGACAGTGGAGGACGTGATCTCGCCGACGATCTGCGGCGAACCGTTCAGGGAGTATTCGATCGGATGTCGGTAAAATCATCGGCTCCGATTCTTTCCGGGAAAACAGGGCATGTGATCACCGACCCACCGGTCCTCACCGTGCTCCTTGACAGCCTGCCTCTTCCCGGTGTCACCTTCTCCGGAAGGCTTCAGGACGGGACGGTGCTTTTTTCGGCGGTGGTGAACGATGAAGGAAAAGTAGCTCTCGAAAACTTGAAGATGCCCTTCGTCGCGAACGGTACTCTGTTTGAAATCGGTCCGAATGCCGCACCCGTACTGGGAATGACCGGTTACATCAATCCTGCCGACCTCGGTATCCGACTTGATAAAGGGCAGATCCAATCGTGTATTTTCAAGCTCGTTAAGACAGTATATACGCTTGATTACAAGGCATCGTCAGTCAACAACATCACCATGCCTCCCGATTTCGCCAGCTCAACACATGTGAAGAAATTTCTGAAGGACTCCTGTTTCCTCAAGGAAGGCGGTGCCGGTGATCCAATCGATCTGGCAATAACGATAAAAACTCAGGTTTCAAGCTATACCTACGATGAAACGGAGGAGATCGGCATCAAGGTCACTTCACAGATCATCGTCAACGGTCTTCTGCTGCAGCCTCCCCGTGAGAAAACCAATACCATGGTGTTTGAAAAACGGTATAACCGGTATCTTACCCCACCCTACGGTCTCTATTTCTGGGAAGCGAACGGAAAACTGCGTGAAGCGATCAAAGCCACAATCGCCGGATTATAGACGTCATTCGCAGGGGCACGGCATGACGTGTCCCTGCCTACCAGATTTCAGGACATTCCCTTACCATCTTCTCTGCAGGAAGCAGGATCATTTCCGGAGCAGCCATCTTCGCCCGCCGGTAATACCGTAGCGCCGTGATTGTATCTCCGCTGCAGTAGTCGACGATCGCCCTGCCGAGCAGCGTTTTCCAGTTCCGGTAACGGTAAGGAGACTGCGCATAACAATATAGTGAACTGTCAAGCAGTTGCCGGGCGACCTCCCTATCCCTCCGTGTAAAAGCAATCATCGCCTGATAATAAAAAATCCCTCCGCGGAGAAACGGATCCCTCTGCTCACGTGCCAGCTGCATCGCACGTACGGCACTTCCGTCTGCAGTTTCAATGGCACCCTGTCGCAGACTGATGATCGTTCGTGAGGTGGCCACGATACCTTCATTGCCGGCTCCAACCCGTGAGCCGTGCAGCATAAGCAGTGATGCGGCGGTATCAGCCCGTCCCGTATATGCATATGTCAACGCCTCGTAAATCCCGGCAATTGCCGCCTCTTCCGTTTTTCCGGTCATCACAAACAGACGCGCACTCTCCCTGAAACAAATCCGTGCGGAATCAAAGAATGCGCATTCATAGAAAATCCGGCCGATATTGAACTGATACCGCGCCCGTAATGCCGGGTTGTCGATACGACGGGCTTCGGCAAGCGCCTTTACATAGAGCCGCAATGCCATGCCGAAATTTCCGGCATTGAACTCGCGCGCAGCATCCTGCCCCGCCAGTTCAGCCGTCGATTCCGGTCGCGGCGGTCGGGTACCGGCGCAGGTTAGAAACAACGCTCCCGCAGCGATTCCGATGGCAATCAGTATCCGCCGCATTGTTCAGGGTCCCTCCTTGAGTAGCGGATCGTCCCGTTTTCCCGCAATCTTTCGGTAAAGCCAGTTCCGCTGAATTGTCTGCATCATCCGCTCCGCCTCATCAAGGTCTTCCCGTACCTCGTTCATCATCGGCGTGACGTTTTCCGACGCTCCCCGCAGATTCGCCAGGAGAACGACGGCGTCTTCAAGAGCGACTCGCACCTGTTCGGTAACAAATGCAAGGGAATCGATGAAACTGCCGCCGCTGCGACCGACCGAAGAGATCTCATCAACGAGCGTATCGGCGTTTTCAAGTGTCGTTTGCGCAACGGTGATAAGCCCGTCGACATTGCGGGCGATCCGTTGTACCATCTCGACGAGAGTATCCTCAGTCAACAATCGTCCCACGGATCCCCTCCCCGCCAGAACCCCGTTGATCATCGTTTCGAGAGACGTCACCATGGCGGTTACCTGCATAATGGTTCTGTCGAGACGCAGCGGCGCTTCCGACGGCAGTGTATCATTCTCCTCCACCACCGGAGAGGAATCGGTACCCCCGGTGAGTTCGATCGTCCAGTCCCCCACCACGATATTCTTCTGCTGGAAACGTGCACGCGTATTCCGGTGCACCAGCGGTCGGTAGGAATCCCTGATTTTAAAACGTATCCCGACCATCCCCTCACTGATCAGCCGGACTTCCCCGACATGACCGATCGTCATGCCCGATATGGTCACCGGACTACCTTTAGTCAACCCGTAACTGTTTCCGCTGAACGTATGCAGATGACACCACCGCTGCATGAACTCGGCTTTCATCAGCGTGTACACGAGTAGTACAGGTATCAGTACCAGTGGAATTACCAGAAACAGCCCGGCGAAAAAGGTGCGGTGCCGGCGCACAAAGGGTACCGATGCGGAGTGGTGGGCATTTCCTGTTTTCATTCAATGTACCTCCGGCATCAGGGTACCTTTTGCGGAAGCCGCTGCCGGTACCAGCCTGCCGTCCTGCAGGAAAACGGTGCGGAAGGTCAATGGTGTCCAGAAATCCGGATCATGGCTTACCATGACAACCGTCCGTGGGCGCTGCCGCTGCTGACTGAGAAGCACTCCGCGAATTCCCTCCGTCGTCCGCGGATCCTGTCCGTTTGCCGGTTCGTCAAGAAATAGAATATCCGGATCACTCACCAGAGCCCGTGCGATCGATGCCGACCGCAACTGTCCCACCGAAAGTGACTCGGGAAAACTCCGGTCGACATCGAACAGCGCCACCTCTTCCATAACCAGACGCACCCGCAGATCGATTTCATGATCGGAAAAAGTTCCTTTACTGCGCAACGGTAAGGCGATATTCTCGAAAATGGAATAATTGGAAATGAGTGCATGCTGCTGAAACACATAGCCGATCCGCTGCCGGGCCGTTAACAGTTCCTCACGCGACAAGGAAGCGATATCAGTACCGTTCCACCGGACACTACCGCGATCAGGGCGCTTCAATCCCGCGCAGATCTCAAGCAGTGAACTTTTACCGCATCCGCTTCTTCCGCCGATGACCACGACCTCCCCGCATTCAACATGCAGATCGATTCCACGCAGCAGGGGAAACGTGCCCGGGGTATAGTACATTCCCTCGATATCCAGGTTAACGGGCATAAAACCCCACGGTCACCGCGATATTGAGAATAATCGTCACCGTCATGGAACCGACCACCGCTTTCATCGCCGCCTGCGGTACCGCCCTGATATTGGCAACCGCGAGTCCGTACCAGCAACTCACTATGGCGATAATCGCACCGAATACCATACCCTTGGAACCGCTGAGCAATATATCGACCCAGGAGAGTGCCTCAAGCACCTTGCCGGTAAAAATGCCGAAGGGAACCTGCACCGTCACATTGGCGACCACCAGCCCCCCGACGATGGCGATCATATCGAAATAGACATTGAGGCAGATCATCGAAAGCGTCATGCCCGCGAGTGCCGGAACCACTACGAAGTGAATCGGATCGATACCCATTACTTCCAGTGCGTCAATCTCCTTGTTGACACGCATGGTACCGATGTAGGCCGCCAGCGCCGCTCCCGACCTCCCGATGACCACCAGCGACGTAAAGAACGGCCCCAGCTCACGTACCACCGCCACTACCAGAATATTACCGAAATACTCGGTTACCCCGAACTGCGGCATGGTGGTCATCGACTGCACCACGATCGTCACCCCGCAAAAAAAGGCGATGATACCCACAAGCCCCATGGCTTCGACACCGGTATACAGTATCTGACGTGAAATCTGTGCGAAAAACGACGCACTCAGCACCCGGCTCGGACTGAAACACCCCTGTATCGCACGAAGAAAGAGCGAGAACACTGAACGAACTTCCCCGATGGTAGAGATGCTCTTTTCTCCCGCACCGTAGATAAATCGTACCAGCGTGTATTTCATACGTCGCCGGCCTCAAGAGATTGCCGCCACACCGTAAAACGATCCCAGAACCGTTCCCGGGAAGCATGCTGGAGTGTCGAGTAAATCACCGGTTCAGTCGTAAAACGCAAAATTTTTGAGGCCTTGCCGCTGTGCACCATCGCCTGCTGCCGTGTCAGCTTGTCACCCTTTGTCAGGATCGGAAATACGGGAACTCCGATCCGGTCAAGCCACGCTCTCGCTTCAAGATCCAACTTCACCCCCGGATGCCGGACATCAACGAGCCACAGAATACCGGTCAGACATTCCCGTTTCTCCCCGTATATCCGTATCAGCTGCGACCACCGCTCCCGTTCACTGCCCGAGGTTTTCGCGTACCCGTAACCGGGGAGATCCACCCAGATCATGGTCGAATCGATACGAAAAAAATTGGCCAGTGAGGTCTTGCCCGGTTTCCGGGAAGTCCGGGCCAATCCCTGCCGTTCGAGTACATGATTGATAAAGGAGGACTTGCCTACGTTTGACCGCCCCAGAATGGCAAATTCCGGCCCATCCGGAGGAGGAAAATCCTTCGGAAATGCGGCGGAGGTGAGAAATTTCGCCTCCGGTCGTTTTCTCATCTGTTGTTGTTTATCCATAGTCTTCAAAGTATACTATGTTATCATCCCTCAAGCAATGCAGGGAATCGTGTAGATCCGTTCGCAGTGGCAACCGGCATACCGTTAAGCGGTCAGCATTGGCGAAAGAAATGTGTTATGAACCTCTTTACCCCCAGCGTTGCGGCAG
Source organism: Chitinispirillaceae bacterium (assembly GCA_016930275.1). Classification (GTDB taxonomy): domain Bacteria; phylum Fibrobacterota; class Chitinivibrionia; order Chitinivibrionales; family Chitinispirillaceae; genus JAFGNB01. The sequence continues at coordinate 10,109 of JAFGHA010000101.1, read as the reverse complement.
CGATTTCAACAGGATTGCTGTTCTGTACCAGTAATGTCGATCCCGACCGGAATACGCCTTCGATCAGTGTGACGGTTTCCGATGCGGGTGACGGTAGTGTCATTGTACGGGCAAATGTCATTTGTTATGACGCGAATACCAATGAGCCGGTAAGCCGTGCATTCACCGGTTCCAACGGACAGGTACGGTTCATTCTGTCCGACTGGGGAACCTATTACCTCAAGGTTGAAGCGCAGGGATATGAACCGGTACCGATTCCGGGTGGCGCTCCGCTTCCATTCAAAGTGAGTGACGGAGAAAGCCGGCCGTCGGTATATATGACTCCGTCAGGTTCAAACAACAGTTCGGGAGGATTCGGCGGCTACATCAAAGATAGTAGCGGAGAACCGGTCCAGGGAGTGCTGATCGTCGCTGGTGACGGAACCCACTACTATTCAGGTACTTCAGGACCCGACGGTTACTATGTTTTTTACAATCTGCCATCGGGAACCTACACCCCCGAAGCGCATAAAAGCGGTTATCAGCCGCCCGTCAGTGCTCAGCATATAACCGTTACCGATAAATTTTCGATCGAATCACATACCCTCATCCTGACCTCCGACAATGGTGGAACGGTAAACGGCCATGTTGCCTTCGTTGCAGCAGCAAACCCCGACGGTGACATCGACGTTACCCTTATTCATCCGGAAACGAAAGATGCGGTCCCCGGACTGGCAACACTGATTGATGCATCGAACAGTGACTATTCCATTTCCGGGGTTCCCTATGCGGAATATATCGCCTGGGCATCGTACCGCAATGACGGTTACGTGATGGACCCCGACGCCATCCGGAAATTCGGTCTTCCATCGGTATCACTCTCCCTGGAACATCCCGATACTTCGGTTGACTTCAAAGTCACCGGAGCGATAAAAATCATATCACCGACCAACGTTCCGGACAGCACCTATCCCGTGGAACTCTCGACCACCAGCCCCACCTTCACATGGGTGAAAACATCCTCTTATTCATCGGCCAAAGAGTACATTATCGTGGTGTTCGACAGTAACGGACGCACCGTTTGGGGAGGATTCGACGCCTCAGGAACGATCCGCCACACGAAAATCGATGTTACCGATACCAGCAGTGTCATATTCAACTTCGACGGATCGGCGGAAGACTCGTTGCACTCCGGAGAAATTTACCGCTGGAAGGTCTATGCCGACGACGACCGGGCCGCCGGGGTGCAGACATTGCTTTCCGCCAGTGAAGATCTGATGGGATTGTTCAAGGTAGTTGAACCGGAAGAGTAACATTCAGATTGCCATTGCAGGAATGGTCAATGTGAATAATTTGTAATTCGAAATCAATTTTCCAGATTAAAAGAAGAAACATATTATTTCAGTAATTATTCGCACTATTCTTGTCATTTCTGTTTTGTTCAACATGCACCGCTCCCGGAATCAATCCGATGTACCAGATACCTTGCAATTTACTTCCATTTGCACTGATTTTATTCGAATTTAAAGCGATGAAAGGAATTTTTCCGACATTCAGGAAGTCTGATTCGGTTTGGCATCCAAAGTGGTCTGATAATTTCAACGACAGCAGCAACACCTGTCATGCGCACGGTTGTAGTGGATGTTACCGGGACAAGGGGTATCGGTGAACGCTCAATGAAAATGGGTGATCGGAAGAGCGTCGAATAGCAGAAAAAACGACCCCCGTGGATTTCGGAATATAGTCGATTATGCTGTAGATAAAGAAAGAGAGCGGACTACTGTCCGCCCCGGTATTCGGTTAAATTGCCACTAATGCTATTTGCCGCGACCGAAAGTTTTGGCGCTGACCTTGCCGCCGCCTGTAGGGATCAATGAAAGCACACGTCCATCAAGGGAGAATATTCTTGTACTCCCGGTCGGAATCACGCTGATTCCCATTGTCGAAAGATTGATAGTGTTCTTTCGCACAATCGATGTCCGTTCACCGGCGGAAACCACCCGCAAAATACCCGTTTCATCTTCCAGAAAGATCCGCTGGGCAAAGTTGTAAAGGCTGCGGTTCCACACAACACTGGTGTGCCCCTGCCCCTGCTCAAGCTGGTACATATGTTCAACGTTGTTCTGATCAAGGTAGTCATGCCATCGTTGACTGTTACTGATAAGTCCATCGGCAGTACCGCATGCAATGAAAATGAACTTTACATCCCGTTTCAAAGCATCAACATCCTTGACAATTTGATTCGGTTGCCCGGTGTTCGGTGCCGCGGAAAAAGGACCGATAGATGCGAACTTGTCTATATGCCCGAACCCGAAATTGAAGGTCTGTCCGCCACCCATCGAAAGACCGGCAATGGCACGCATGGTTCGATCCGTCGAAACCGGATAATGTTCCTCGATGTAGGGAATCAGATTATTGATCAGTACATTTTCAAAATTGGCGAACCGCGCAAAATCATCCCCGCCGAAATCTCCTCCGTGCGGCATAACGATGATCATGGGTCTAGCCTTGCCTTCGTTATAGAGAAAATCCATTACATTGTCGGCATTGCCTTCAGCCTGCCCCGGAGAGGAGGAAGTCCAAGCGGATTCGTTTCCGCCTATCCCATGGTGCAGATAAAGAACCGGATACTTTGTGGAAGAATTTTGATCATACCCCGGAGGAGTATACACCTTCATCGTTTTTTCACCGTAGTTCCCGCCGGCAGGATAGCGGAGTACCCCGCTTACTGTCCCGTGAGGAATGTTATTCTTCCGCTGGTCAAAACCATTCGGCGGAACAGGCAATCCCGCCGGATCACTTGAATAGGCCAGTGTCGGCAGCACAATAAGACAAGCTGCCAGAATTTTAAAAAGCATACGCCCCCCCCAGAGTTTAATGAATATATTCAGAAAGTGTTTGGCATCTCAACCGGTAGGATACATCAATACTCTGTAGCAGATTGGTGCCATTTGCCATTATTCTGAGTTCTCAATATAATATAGGGCATTTTATCGGTCAGTGACCAGAAAATTGCCTGGAGGTCTGAAATCATGGAGTAACTGCGTTTAAGAAACATAAAAATCCGCTTTCCACTGTCCCATGTAATCGGGTTGCAAACGAGGAATTATGTTGCTGAAATAATGCTACACTGGTTAATTCAGTTAAAATCTGGATAGAATTCCCGTTGCAGTGAGTAAACAGCTCCGCGCAAAACGATATAAAAGAAACAATGGTACCACCCTGGATACCAACCGCATAGGAACAAAGGTGACACAGCGCGAGGTCCCTCCCCCTTCGTTGCATATTTATAATTAGCGCCGCAAGCCAACCCGGGGTCCGGTGAAGTAAAACGCGAAACCACTCAGTGAATGGTACTCGTATCGACCAGTGCTCCTTTGACACTCGCTTCCGACAGTGCATCTGCTGCGGCTGCTTCATCAAACCGCACACCACGCGCCTCCCGCCGCACGACCCGGTACAGATCCCGCCAGGAGGTACGCCACGGCGCGGTGATCAGCTCGGGAATGTTGTAGTTCTTCAGAAACGTATCATAAAAGGAAGGATCTTTCTGCGGCAGCAGAAACGCCTTGTGCACCCCGCCGTTACGGTCGAAGTAGGCAAAGTACGGACGCGCCAGCAGGCCGTCACGCCTTTTGGAGCTGAAGACGAACCATCTGCCGTTTGACGACCAGGAGTGATAACTCTCCACCCGGTTGCTGTTGACGTCAAGCAATCGCCGGTTACCGGTTTTCAGATCCATTACCTGGAGATCACTGAGAGGATTATGTATGGTGAAATACCCGTAGTCGGACAGGCAGAAGAGTAGAAACCGTCCGTCGGGAGAGATACGCGGCCAGGAAATGCTCCCCCCCGCTTCCTTATGCGAAAGAACCGTATCCACACGACCCCAGACGTTGCGCTTCGCATCGTAGGCGATCCGCAGCAGGCTGTATCGTACCGAATCGACGGCATGACCCTCCGGCGGCGGCGCTGCGCTGCAGAAGTAAAGATATGCCCCGTCGGGTGACCAGATCGGCATGTTTTCAAAATCAGCGGTCGCGATCTGCGGCGTGGTGGTGATACTGTCGGTTTCCACATTGTACACCATCAGGTCAGACGCCCGGTCAAAAACGCAGATACTGCGCGGACCGGCGCTGTAGAACTCCTGGGCGATGCTATTGACGGAGAAGGCGATACGATTGCCATCGGGATGCCAGGCCGGATACACCCCTGCGGAAAGAGCATGTGCGGCTTTCGTATTGATCTTCCGCAGGTGCCCGTCGGTTATGATAACGGTGCCGCCGAGCCTGCCCCGGATGTGAAAGAGCACGCGGTCGGGACGGCTACGGCAGAAGGAGTGACAGTTGATACAGTTTTTCTCTGCCAGATCGTTGCGAATGACCGGTTGCTCGGTAAAATTAGAAAGGTCTCTGCTGTAAATCCCCATTGCATCCCACAGACGGTACCCGGGATTGATGAGCCGGTAGACCAGGTACCGGTCGATCTCCTCCTCTGCGATCGTATCGGTGACGGTCGCAAAGTGGTTCCAGATGCCGTCGGGGCGTTGTACCGAAACGTCGATGGCAAGCTGCTTCCCCCGGTTGCGGTCCAGCAGTTTCCGCCATTTTCTTTCCGGGATCCTGATCAGGGGATCGGAGGAAACAATAAACAACGGCTTTCCGGTTGCCGAACGCAACGCCACACGAAAGGCGATACCTTTTTCCTGTATACGGAAATGAAGCGGTGCGATATTCGGAGGAACGACGATATCCGTATAGTCGGGAAACAGTACCGGCGAAGCGCCGACCGCCACCGTTTTCGCCGGTGACGCAGCCCCCGGTCCGCATCCGGAAAATGCCGCGGCCACAAGCAGCGTAATAAGTCCGGCAAGCGTTTTCATGGTACCGGTTTCCGTTCTCCTGAAGCCTGTCGATTGACAAGAGGATAGATATACGTGAGATAATACCAGTAGGAACAGGCATACTTTTCGTACAGGATCTTTGCGGCGGACCGTGGATTCATCCGGTGATCCCGGAGAATGTTCATATAGTCCGCATAGCCGTTCACATTCACCGGATTGATCGCATACCCGCCCGGATTTTCCCAGGCAAGCCCTTTCCTTGAGAGATGTACCAGAAGCGCCTCCTGATAGGTTTGCGGCATTTCAGGATAACCGAGTCGTCTGAGCCAGGCAATCTCGTCGGTAAGGTCAAACTCATCCGTCCTGTCCGCAAGCAGCAGATACGCCATGAGGTATTCGAACGCCATCCGGTTGTTGGGATTTTTTTCCAGGAGGGCACGAAGCTCCTTCTGAGGGTTTTTACCATCCATAAAGAAAATCTCCGTCGGCATCCGGGCCCGCATTTCCCGTACCGGTTGATCACCAGTGAAAACGGTGGTATCGCGCAACCCGCGCAGATACTTCCGGACCCAAAAGCGCTGCATGATGCTTTTTTCCAGTAACCGTGCCGTTATGGCAGCAGCCTGATAATTACCTTCAATGATATTGGTCAACGTGAGCATTCTGAGCACCCGGGGAGAGTATTCAAAGATTGTCTGTGCTTCGTATGCCCACTGTCGCGCGGCACGGATATGTCCCATCTCGAAATACAGCTCGCTGTTCTCCATAAGTACTGATCCGCCCGCATGTGCGCCGAGAAAAAGAGCATGCTGTCCCCAGACGTTGAGTTCCCGGAACAAATCGTCCGGAAGACGTCCGGTATGATACAATGCGCGATACCGGTTGAAATGTACCAATCGGTCGGTTGACCGGTGTCCCCGGGTGTTCCTGAGCAGCTCTTCCCATCGCCCCTGGTAAGCAAGATATTTTATTTGTGCGGTAAACTGTTCCTCTGCGTGCAACGGCAGCACTGCCGCGGGAACCGTTACTCCGACGACGATAACTATCTGAATGACTGCAGCGATAAGCGTCACCCTTTCACTGCCGTAACTATTCTGTTTCCTTTCAGTCAGGAAGGCCAAAGCAACGACCACCAACGGATAGTACAGAAAAAGCAGATACAGCACCGGCTTGGGATGATAGTATCCATCCGGAATCAGCAGCCGCAGATACGCCAGCTCAAAGGTTCCGTGAAACAGGAAACGATTTGCCGCGTACGGCAGCCCGAAAGAAAGGAACATTATGGCCAGATCGGGCAGGGCAGTTTTCCTCAACCGCACCAGGACCGTTGCCAGACAGAGCATCTGAAACAGCAGGAACCCGCCCCCGCCGGTTATATAGAATACCATTGTCGACCACAGAAGAAATCCCGCAACCCGCACGGGAAGCACCTTTACGCTGCTGCGCAGATACCCGTAAAAACTGATCAGTACGGTAAACAGCGACAGCACCGGTACCAGTGTCCGGTTGCTGCTGCCATGCAGATACAACAGCGCCGCGACCGGGAGGTACTGCAGTACAGGGAAACGGTGCCCTGACAGCTGATCGATGATTTTACCGGTGATATAATAAACGGAACTGAACAGTGCCGTAATAATCACTGCACCAACAACGCGAATGCAGAAAAACTGGGAGAAAAACAGCGAGAGGTATTCACATAATCCTCCCGGGCGGGCGGTAAAACCGCAAAAAAACCGGGTATCCAGAAGAAACAACGGTTGCTGCAGAAAGCAGGTGCGTGCAGGGTTAATCAGGAGAAACAGTACAAAAAAGAGTATCGTGAAGAAGACGATCGGGAGCACCGTGGCGAGTCGTCTGGTTGCAGTTGCTGCGAACATGATACCGTCAATTCCGTTGCATACCCGTTTTTTTTACTCTTGTAAACAACAAACACCGGCAGGATAACAGTGATGGCAATAACGTTTGTCGGGAAGGCTTCCGGGTACACCGTGTTGTGACTCCTGCACTCATGAATCTACTACATTTTCACCCTTCCTGCCGGTTTAACCGGATTGGGAATCACCTGATTGCCGCCGTCGTTTTTCCGGTCGCTGGAAGTCCAGTCCTGCATATGCTCCGATAATGGGACCCATGGCAAAGAAGCTTGGAGTGCGACCGGTCCCTGATGAGGCCGATTTGTCATCCGGTCCATAATGCAAGGAAACACAAGTGCCGGACCTGCTGCCCATCCGACCTTGTTATTCGTCTTATCGGTGAATTTGAGTGCTACCGTGAGCCCGAACTGCAGCATGTGGAAGGAGAATGCGAAGAGAATTGGTCGCATAACGGGAAGATCGTCATGTACCGATTTCCCGTTACCTGCAGGGAAATCGGCAATCGCGGATATCGGCTGGGATACCCCTCAGATAAACCGGATATTTTGTATTTTACCTTCTTACTGCCGTATCCTCCCCTCTCGTGCCCGGGTGAATTTACACCTCGACATAGTATAATTTTTCTGTTGACGATCGGTATTATTCTTGTGAGTATTCGAATTCCCGATTGCATCGTGATCCACACTTGGTATACTGTCGCTCGACGGTTCTCTGCGCAAGTGCAGTATGCGGAAAAGTCACTTCTGTGGGCTCCTTCTCCTGTACTCAAGGTGGCCTCGTTTCATCGGGTGAGTATTTCGAAAAGGGGCCGTGGCCGGTATCGTGGTTCAATGAGTCCGGTGCTGACACCCGCATACGGTTTGACTGTTGAACCAACTCTCTGAGTCTTATCACCGAGAGCGGACATCATCCCCGCTGTCTTGCCTGAATCCGCCGGCAGATGGTGCTGTTCGAACAGACCCCTACGGAATTTTTATCGAACGGCAACGGGGATGTCAGGCAGACCGGCGATCAGGTGCGGGTCGAGGGACGGGCAACGTTTTATTTCTGAAGGAGTGCCCGTCCCGATATTTTACCAATGGTTTCCCTTGTGAAAATGAATCCGGTTCACTGTTCCGGGATCATCTCTTCGGTCATCCAATAACCATGGATGGTGCATTGTTCCACAAGCGTGACTGATTTCCCTTTTGTTTTCAGATGAAAACAGGCTGCCGGATTGAGCCCGGGAGAAAGGTATGATCTTCCCACGTAAACGGAGTCACTGTAGCAGTCGATGAAACGTATGAAATGCTTCTCCTCCATCGGGTGAAGTGTGGCACCGATGCGGACAAGTATATCAATGCAGTCGTTTTCCGGGATGAAACCGCAGGAAGTGTTGACTGTCACTGCCGGGATATGTTTTATTGATGCTTCACCGCTTTTTTCAGCGGCTTCTTTGAACACCGCATCATTGCGTTCAAAAATGTAGGCTGCACATACCGGACACTGCTCCGGCTTGCCGTTGAATGCAACATGTCCGCATGACTTACAGATATACAGTTCCATACTCACCTCATCTGAAAAGTTAAAATAGTGGAAACCACTGAAATATTCTGAGCGGTTATCCTGTTTGCCCGGATGTTCGCGAAACCCGTGCCAATTTCAATTTTATGGATCTGCCGGTTCGTCTGATGCCTGTGTACGTACTGTATTGAAGGTTTATCGGTACATTCTATAAAAACTGCAAAAAGGAGCGCTCCACAAAGTGTCCATGAATAGTTCCGTGAGCTGAACTACCATTCCGATTTTCGCGTTTCCGATAATAGGAATTCCTGAAAACTGGAATATGGCACCCCGTGGTAACCGATTCATATATTTTTGATGTACGTACCGTTCTTTTGGAGTCTGCCTTGCCGGTACGCTATTGATAATGGAAACAACCCCGCTGCAGGAATGACCACATGGCGTTGACTACTACAACGTACCGTTTACGGGACGAGGTGAAATACGGAGCGACTGCTCTGGCGGTGGTCAGCGTTCTCGCACTGCTGGCATTCCACAGCTATCTGCTCTTCCACACCGTTGCCGAAGGGGTGAGTCTGGTTGTGGGTGTAAGCATGTTTCTTGTCGCCTGGCATACAAGAAACTACACCGGGAACGGATTCCTCCAGTTTCTCGGGATCGTGAGTATTTCGGTGTCCGGTCTTGATTTTCTGCACACCATTTCGTACAAGGGAGTCGGTATCATTGACCGGGGAAATGCCGATATGGCGACCCAGGTTTGGGTGGCGGCCAGGCTGCTGCAGAGCACGTCGCTGCTTGTTGCGCCCTGGTTTCTTCAGCACCGTTTCAGTACGCGCCGGTTCATCACGATTTATTTTTCGGTTACGCTGCTTCTCGCCGTAACAGTTTTCCCCTTGAAAATCTTTCCCCGCTGCTTTATTTCCGATGTCGGGCTCACTCCTTTCAAGAAGGGTGCGGAACTGACGGTGATCCTGCTGCTTTCGGGGGCGCTCATTCATTTTATCCGGAAAGGCGAGCATCTTGACCGGACCACCTTCCGGTTGCTTGTCACCTCGATTGTTTTCAGTATCCTCTCCGAAGCGATGTTTACCGTCTATCACGATCCGTACAGTCTGCCGAACATGTTCGGTCATATACTGAAAATTGCGGCAGTATTCCTTATTTACCGGGCGATCATCGTGGGAACGCTGGAACGACCGTTCGGGACACTGTTCAGTTCATTGACCGCCGCCAATGAACGGCTCCAGCGGAGTGAGGAACATTTCCGCAGACTGTTTGAACTTTCCGGGGTAGGTCGGGCGGAAGCCGATCCGGAATGTGGTCGCTTCATCAGGGTCAACCGGCATCTCTGCCGGATTACCGGCTACGATGAACAGGAGCTGCTGCAGTTGACCTATGCGGAACTCACCCATCCTGATGACCGCGCTCAGGACCAACAACTTCTGGAGACGGTACACCGCGGCGCACGTTCTTCGTGGAGTACCGAAAAACGGTATGTCCGGAAAGACGGCACCGTCATTTGGGTGGCCGTATTCGGCACGCTCCTGCGCGATACGAATGGCAGGCCACTGCAGACCATGGCCGACATCATCGATATCACCGACCGTCGGGAGGCGGAGGAGAGGGTTGAATCGGTCGCAAAATTTCCGGAAGAGAATCCGTTTCCGGTGTTCCGGATGGATAGTGACGGCACGATCCTGTATGCGAACAAACCGGCGGCGCTGCTTCTTGACGGGTGGAACACCTCTGTAGGAGAAAAAGTCGGGGGAGATTACGCTCCCGCCATCAGGACCGCCCTTGCAACCGACCGGCAGTCGGTGATCGAAGTGCAGCACCGGGAACGCTGGTTCTCGCTCGCGGTGGTTCCCGTCCCCGGGCAGTCGTATGTCAATGTTTACGGGCGCGACATT
>JAFGHA010000100.1 GCA_016930275.1 Chitinispirillaceae bacterium | reverse complement strand
TCTTGACAGAGAAAACCTATCAGGTCGTAATTGCTGTAGGTCTGCGGATAGAGTTCATCGGAACCAGCGGCAATGACAGCGGATGCCCGCCGTTCCCTGAGCATGTCGAATGCATAGGCGCAGCACTGCAATCCCGCATGATGCCCCGGAGCGAGCGTGAGGTTGATGCCGCGCAAGGCGAGCGATGCCGCCACCCACCCGGCGGTCGAGTTGGCGGTGATGGTGGAGAAGTTCGCGATATCCGCCGCGTAGTTGTCTGATGCGAAGACGCTGTTCATGTGATCGGATTCGGGAGGACCGTTACAGACCCCCATCACGATCCCGACCTGTTCAGAGCTGCTCTGACGGATACGCAGATTTCCCTCGCTCAACGCGTTGAATGCCGCGGTTGCCGCGTACCGGGTAATCGTATTCATGCCGCTGCAGTCGAGTCGACGGTCAATCTCCTGGGACCGGTACGCTCTGACGAGTCCGGCAAGCCGGGAGGTGGTTCCCCGCACCCCGAGCCGTTCGGCGGAACCGATTCCCTTCCGTCCATCGGCGAGCGCCTGATAGTGTGCCGCAGTGGTCAATTCCAGCGAGCTTACCATCCCGGCTCCGGTAATGACCACCCGCCCGTCGGCAGGTTTGCGCGGCGGGAGCGGAGTATCCCATCGCGATATCACCGCGGCGGCATTGTTGCCGCCGAACGCGTAATTGGCGGAAATAAATGCGCTGTATTCCGCTTTACGGCGTACATTCGGAACATAGTCGAGCGCGCATCCGGGACGCGGCTCGGAAAAATTGATCGTCGGGGGAATGAACCCGCGGTTCATCGCGATCAGATTGCAGGTTGCCTCGAGCAGCCCGGCACTTCCCATACAGTGGCCGAAAAACGACTTGGTCGACACCGCGGGAATTTTCGCATCACCGATGAACCTGCCGATTCCCTTCGATTCCGCACGATCGTTCGCCTCGGTACCGGTTCCGTGCGCGTTGATGCACCCGAGCATCTCCATCGGCAGTCCACTGTCGGCAAACACATTTTTAAGCGTACGGTAGACGCCGTCGCCCCGCGGATCGGGGGCGGTGGCGTGATAGGCATCGCAGCTGGTGGCATGGCCTGCAAGTTTCCCTTTGCAGTGCGCGTGCCGCAGGAGCGCCTGTTCCATCTCTTCCACCACCCAGAAACAGGCGGCTTCACCGATGTTGAGTCCTACCGGAAGTGAAAAGGGAGCGGTCTGCTGTTCCGACACCGCCTTGAGCCCGTTGAACCCCGACATATTGGCCACGCAGAGCGAATCCGATCCTCCGACCAGTACGGTCGAGTAATACCCCCGGTTGATGAGCGTCTGTGCGATACCGAGGGCACCGGTGGTCGACGAGCAGGCGGTCGTGACGATCCATACGTCACCGGTGACTCCCAGAACATGCGCCATCGCCTTACCGAAGCCGTAATACTGCGCGGTAAGATTCATTTTCTCATCGAATATCTTTTCACTTTTTCCGTGCAGCCATTTGTACTCCTCCTCGGCACTGAGCAGACCGCCGTTACAGGTACCCAGCACCAGCGCGACATCGGAGCGGGGATTCGCGGCATCGAGCCGGATTCCCGCATCGTCAAGCGCCCTGCGGACCGCGATGATCGCATTCTGGAGGTACCGGTCGTAATAGAGATCGGTCATTTCTCTGCCGAGCAGCGTCTCCTGGTCGATATTTCTGATTTCACCACCGAGATTCGTTCTGAAATGCGACGCCTCGAACCGGGTGATCGGATGCAAACCGTGCGTTCCGTTTTCGAGCGAGGCGGCGATCGATTCCTCGTCGTTGCCGATCGGACTGAGGACCCCGATGCCGGTCACCACCGCCTGCCCCCGGACACCGCGCCGTTCAAGCGGTTTGCCGACCGACCGTTTGCCGTCTTTCCAGGTGGCGGGTTCCAGACTTGCCGCATGCGAGTGTTTCTGCATCCGGAAAAATTCATTCCAGACTTTGATAAACTGCCTGTACAAATCATCGACCGACATCGCATACGGTTTGGCAACAACGTGGGCACCGTTGTAATGCGCCCAGTTGTAATCGATGATACGATCCTGCCTGATGAGACGATCCCACTGCGCGCTGCCGGGATACGGCGTGAAGAGAAAGAATTCCGATGTGTGAATTCCCGCTTTGTCGAAGAGCGATATAATCCGGTCGGCGATCGACGTATCGTCCCAGTCGCGACCGAGCGCGCACGATCCGAAGAACCTGATATCACGGTCTTCGCACATTTTCACCAGATCACAAAGCAACTGCTGTTCGGCCGGCTCGCCGGCGAGCGCCTTGATCGACAACGGATCGACATTCATCGTGCAGTAGAAGTTCTTCACCCCGGCCCGCGCGGCGAGATCGAGAAAGTCCTGATCGATATTGAGCGCCATGGTCGACGAGACGAAATATTTTTTGCCGAGCGGTTCGAGTGCCTCGAACAGTGCACGTGCGTAATCGACCATTTTCCGCTGAGGGAAGAAGAGCGTATCGTCGGCGAGGTAAACGTTTTCGTACCGCAGTTGCGCTACCTCTTCCACCACGTTATCAATAGGCCTGAACCGCATACGACCACCCATATGGGCGGGAATCGCACACATCGCGCAGTTGTACATGCAGCCGCGGGTCACCTGAACCAGATCCTCGTCCCAGTCGTAGCTTTTCTTGGTGTAGAAGATATCGCGGCGGGGAATTCTCATTTTCGACAGATCGAACCTGCAGCCGCCTTTATAGATCCGCTGCAGTTTTCCGGCGGCGGCATCGGCCAGAATAGCGGGCCAGGTCGGTTCTCCTTCGCCGATATTCACCGCATCGGCATGTTTGAGGCACTCATCGTGCATGAATGACGGGAAGAAACCGCCCATAATGACTTTTTTACCATGCGCCCGGTACCCGTCAGCGAGTTCAAAAGCCCGGGTTCCCTGCGGTGTAAAGCAGTTGATGGCGACCAGATCCGCATCAACAGCGAAATCAACCGGGTCGCCGTTGTTGTCATCCACGAGTACTACCTCGTGTTCGGGCGGTGTCCACGATGCGAGAATGGGAATGCCGAGTGAGGGAGGCGTGGTGAAATCACCGAGAAAGTACTCCACCAATCCTTCATCGAGGTCCGAATTATTCCTGAGAAATTTTTCGAAACGGGGGTATACGAAAACAATTTTCACGTTATTGGCCGACCGGTAATGGTAAAAAAAATATGCCGGGAGGAGCCCCTCCACGACGACAACAATTCCAGGCTGAATCTGTCGATTCAGGTTCAAGATTTCAAAAATATATTTTGTAGCGCGAAGAACAGCCCTTTTTCACCCGAAATGGACGTTCTACCATAAATTCCGGTAGTGACGCACGGCCGTGAGTCACTACTACGATTTATATTTATAAGACAATAACCGGAACAAAGAGGATCTATCATGAAGATTAAAATCACCACCAAACCCCGTTCGACCTTCAAGGTACGGTTCATTCCTGAAGACCAGGCAACCGGTCTCCCCGATTTTACCGGTGCCGTCGATCAGATGAGCACCCGGTATGAAAACAGCGACGGAATTCTCTACTGCGGAATTGGACCTGCCGGGAGTTGTACCCCTGCCGTTATCCGTACCACTGCCGCCAAGGCGGTTCAGACCGTCCAGAAACTCAAACGGACCGATGCGGCATTTATTCCTGCCGAAATATCCGGAAATACGGTTGTTCTGGAGACGGCACTGATTGAAGGAATACTACTGGGTGCCTATCGGTACACCGCTTATAAAACCGAAAAACCAGTCGATATCACCACTGTGGAAATCGTCGGAGGGCAACTCCGCTCTCCTGAACTCAAACGGCTGCATTACATAGCAGACTCTGTCAACTACGCCCGTGATCTGGTCAATGACAATGCATCGGTCATCACCCCGGCCTATCTGGCGAAAGAAGCGAAAAAACTCGGGACATCCGGAAAATGCACGGTAACAGTGCTGGATATGAAAGAGTTGCAGCGGCAGAAATGCAATCTGATCACCGCCGTGGGAGGCGGCAGTGCCACCCCTCCGGTACTCATTCTCATCGAATATCGAGGTGCTTCACGGTCGACTCCGGTGACAGCACTGGTCGGGAAAGGAGTCACTTTCGACAGTGGTGGACAGAACCTCAAACCGACCGGAAGTATAGAATCCATGCGGGATGACATGGCAGGTGCCGCAGCAGTCATGGCGGTTCTCGGTGCCGCGAAACGCCTTAATTCGCAAATCAACCTGGTCGGCGTTATCCCCGCAGTCCATAATGCAATCGGCAGCAGGGCTTTCTTTCCCGGCGACGTCTATACCTCCCATGCCGGAAAAACGGTGGAGATCTGGAGTACCGACGCGGAAGGACGCCTCATTCTCGCCGATGCGATTTCCTATTGCCGTAAAGTATTCCGACCCGACCGGATCATCGACCTCGCGACATTGACCGGAGGGATTATTACCGCACTCGGAGAACAGATCGCCGGACTATTCTCCAATAACGATGAACTGGCAACCGCGTTGTTCAATGCCGGTGAGAAGTGCCGTGAGCGACTCTGGAGATTACCCCTGTACCGGGAGTACCACGATTCCCTCAAAGGAGACCGTGCCGATCTTCGGAATATTTCAAAGTTTAAAAAGGGATGTGCAAGTTCGATCACCGGAGCGGCTTTCATTCAGGAATTCGCGGGAGATACACCATGGGCACATCTTGACATTGCAGGCACGGCCTACAATGACGGGAGTGCGAACGGAGAGATTCCGCAGTTCGGTACCGGATTCGGTGTACGCCTTCTGAGTGAGTTTCTGGGTGTCTGACCAACGTACCATACTGTTTTTATGGCATTTATGATACCGAGGTGGTAGATTAGTAATAGTATTCCCGGAATGATTCGGTAATACTGCTTTTCAGGAAGCGGCAGAGTCATCTCATAGCATACTTTTCACCAGGAGGTTTCATGGTACCATTACGGTTTTCACTGCCTCTCATTATTTTAACCGGCTGTCTCATCGGATGCGGTTCGAGTTCAAAGGATTCCCTTAAAAAAGGTGATATCGTTATCATTGAAGAGGTATTGCGGGAACGTGCGGAAACACAGTGGGCGGATTCCTATACCGACGGGTTCATTACGGAACTGCCCAAGGGTACGAAATGTGAAGTATTGTACACTCCCGCTCCCGCGGCACAGGTCTTTGAATGCCGCCCGGTCGAAGTCAACGGAAAAAAGACTCCCGAAGAAGTGGAAACATTTTTTGTTCCTGAACATATCCGAAACAAGGAAGGGTATGTTTCATACATCTTTGCACTGAAAAAAGAGGATCTGGGTACAAAAATAAAAAAAGTCCAGTAACCCTTTCTGCTGAAAATTAAAAACGTCTGCCCGTCGGCAATCCCGACGGGCAGACGTTTTTTTACTCCTGATAATCAACAGGATACTTCATCTCGCCATGTCGCAGCCGAATTACCGGCGGCGACGGGTTGATCGGCGGACCGGTTTCACCTTGGCTTCGTTGATTTTGACGATTTCATTCGAGAGACTGTCGACCACCGTTGTAAGTGCGGTAATTTTCTCTTCAAGAGCTGCAATGCCTGCCACCTGCTCTTTCACCGTCTGCAGATCGGCAGTCGCGACGACATCTTTCGGAATACTCTTCTCCACTGCGGAGAGCTGTTTTGTTATCCTGCCGCCGCGACCGATGGCATTGATACTCAGGATTACCGCGATAACTGCAACCAACAGACCCGCCACCTGCAACAATACACCGGATCCATTCTTCGTCGCGGGAATCTCCTCCACGTCCACAAATTTGTTTTCAACAACAGGTGCTTCGACCGGAGGTGCCGGTTCAAAGGTTGGTTCCATAACAGCGGTTTCCGGTGGTTTCGCAGCAGTTTTTTCGATTTTCGGTTTCACTGCGGTTTCATCGGTTTGCGGTTTTGCTGGAGTTTTTACCGTCCGTGTTTTCCGGGAGGCGTTTTTTACCGGTTGGTCATCATTTTTCTCCGCAGGGGATGCGGTTCTGGTTTCCTTTTTCGGAAGGCTGAAAAGATCGACCGCCTCGTCGTCATCCCCCGCGGTTTCAGTACCGGAGGACTTCGGGAGGAGTTCCTCCGTCTGCAGAATTTTCGTTATCGGAGCAGAGGGTAGCGCATACCAGTACACCCGCCCGAATTCATTCTGCCGGGCGGTGACCAGCCCCTTCTGCTGGAATTTCTTCAGTGCCGCTTCAACGGTCTTTTCACTTTTCTTGACATTGAATGCGATATCAGGGACCTCCAGGTCGAGATGGCTGTTCTCTTTGAGAAACTCAAGTATTCTTCCTCCTCGTGCATCCACATGAACCTCCTTTAAACCTGTATAGTTGTACCTGCTCCAAACTGTTTCATTTACGGTAATAAGTTCTTACCCGGAGAACCGGGATCGGCACCTGATTCGACAACACGACACGCAGCTCCCGATGGCGAAGCCGATACCGGCGCATCAGTTAAGCGCTGAAATAACCGGCAGTTCACCTGCTGATTCCGGATTATCCGTCGCGGGCGGTGCCTTTACGCAGCGAATTGCCGAAATGAGCTGAGCCGATGCCCGGGTAGTGCCTTTTCAGCAACGGTTACCCTGTTTTACCCCCGGTCAAAAACGATGGAACCGTTCAGTACGGTCTTTGCCGCATACCCGTGCAGCGGCATTCCCTGAAATGCGGTATTCCGTGATTTACTGAAAAATGTTCCGGCATCAACCGTCCAGGCGATCTGCGGATCGATAACGGTGATATCGGCAACCGCTCCTTCGGAGAGGGAGCCTCCCGCCAATCCGAGAATCCGGTTGGGAGCGACACTCATCCGTTCGATCATCTGCGCGGGCGTGAGAACATTCTTGTTGACAAGATAGTGCATAACGACACCGACCGATGTTTCCAGACCGATTACGCCGAATGCCGCGGCCTCGAACTCCACATCTTTCTCTTCGGGAACATGGGGAGCGTGATCGCTCGCTATGGCATCGATGGTCCCGTCGACCAGACCGTCGATGACCGCCTGCCGGTCACGGGCGGTACGCAGCGGTGGATTCATCTTTTTATTGGTATCGTACAGTCCGACATCCTCGTCGATCAGCGCGATATAGTGCGGACAGGTTTCGGCGGTAACCTGAACGCCCCGTTCCTTGGCGTTGCGGATCAGCCGCACCGATCCGGCGGTCGAGACATGCGCGATGTGCACCCGCGCACCCGTATATTCAGCGAGCAGCAGATCGCGGGCGACGACTATTTCTTCGGCAATGGTGGGAATTCCCCGTATACCGATCCGTGTCGAATAAATACCCTCGTTCATATGCCCCTTCTGGCTCAGTGCCATGTCTTCGGAGTGGCATATAACCGGAATATTGTAGGACTTGGTGTAATTGAAGGCGTTTCGCATGATATTCGACCGGGCGACTGATTTACCGTCATCGGAAACCGCGCATGCTCCGGCACCGACCATTTCCCCGATCGGTGCGAGTTCCTCTCCTTCGAGTCCTTTGGTGATCGCTCCAATGGGAAATATCCTGCAGGGACAGTTCTCACCCCGTTGTATAACATAACGGATCTTCGATTCCTCATCGAGTGCCGGTTGCGTGTTCGGCATGCAGGCAACCGCGGTGAATCCACCGGCGGCGGCGGCTCTGGTCCCGGAGGCGATGGTTTCCTTGTCTTCGCGTCCCGGCTCACGCAGATGAACATGCATATCGACCAGCCCGGGCACCACCCACATTCCCGCGGCATCGACGGTATTCACCTGCTCGTATGCTTCCGGGATCTCATCGGTCATTCCGACGATCTTTCCTTCTGCACAGAGTACATTGGTAATACAATCGATATCATTGACCGGATCGATGACATGCCCCCCCTTGATCACCAGAGGGCCAATGTCAGACCGGCTACCGGGGAAAAATCGTGCTGCATCGGTTTTTTTAGCCATTCTCACCGCCTCCAAGCAGATACAATACCGCCATCCGAAGTGCAACGCCATTGGTAACCTGCTGCAGGATGACGCTGTTGTTTCCATCGGCGACATCCGAGGCGAGTTCTATCCCCCGGTTGATGGGACCGGGGTGCATGACCACCACATTTTCGGGGAGTGAATACAGTTTATCAAGATCGAAACAATACCGGTTGCGGTATTCCCGGATCGTCGGGAATGCACCGCTCGCCTGCCGTTCGCGCTGCAGCCGCAGCATCATGACGACATCCGCTCCGTCAAGCGCCTCGTCGAGGTTATCGGTCATCGGCACACCGAGACTCTCGTAGTGCTGCGGCAGAAGTGTCGGCGGACCGCAGAGCACCACATCGGCCCCCATGGTCCGCAGTCCCCAGGCGTTGGATCGCGCCACCCTGCTGTGAAAGATGTCCCCCACAATCGCGACCTTAAGCCCTTCGAGCTTCCCGAGTTTCTGGCGGATGGTCATCATATCGAGCAGCGCCTGGGTCGGATGTTCGTGAAGACCGTCGCCCGCGTTGACAATGACAGCATCGGTACACTGGGTGAGAAAGTACGGAACCCCCGCGCTGCCGTGCCGTACGACTACCATGTCAATCTTCATGGCTTCGATATTCTGAATGGTATCACGAAGGCTTTCGCCTTTGTTGACCGAACTGGTGGATACGGAAAAATTGAGAGGACTGGCGCTGAGCCGTTTCTCGGCGATTTCAAACGAGATCCGCGTGCGGGTGCTGTTCTCGTAGAACAGATTGACGATGGTTTTGCCGCGAAGTGTGGGAACCACTTTGATTTCACGCTGGAGCACTTTATAAAAAGAATCGGCGGTATCGAGCATGAGCGTGATATCACGCTGAGATACGCCCTCAAGACCGAGCAGATGCTGAATGGACAGTCCCATTGTCAGTCGCCTTCCTCCAGTTCCATGAGCCAGATGGAATCCTCGTCATCAAGTTCCGTAACTTTCAGGGATACCACCTGATTGGGGAGCGTGGTGATTTTTTTGCCGACATAATCAGCGCGGATCGGCAACTCACGATGTCCCCGGTCCATGAGTACTGCCAGCTGGATCGATTTTGGCCTCCCGAAGTCCATGAGTGCATCGAGCGCCGCACGAACCGTCCGGCCGGTGAATAATACATCATCCACCAGAAGGATATTCATTCCACTGATATCGAAAGGAATTTCGGTGACCTTCACCTCGGGCTGTTTGAACGCGACCCGATAATCATCGCGATACAAGGTGGTATCCAGAGTACCCCATTTAATCGAAAGCTGTTCGATTCCGTTGAGCAGGCGGGTTATCCGCTGGGCCAGAAACACCCCGCGGGTCTGCATCCCCACAACACCGAATGAGGAGAAATCCCGGTTTTTCTCGATAACCTGATGGGTAATGCGGGTGAGGGCAAGATTGATTCCGTGTCCGTCCATAAGCTGTTCGATTTTTTTCATAGTAGGTTCAATATAGTTTGCACTTGGGGGGCAAGGCAAGGCAGATGGGCTGATGAGTCGGCGGGTTGGAGAGTTGCCGGGTTCGACACGGATTCGCTGATAATTTCCGGTTCTTCGTCTGCAAAATCGATCCAGCCATCCGCTTTCGGTGGATTGAACTTCATATCCGCCGGTGACGCAGGAACATACCGCCTGATTACTACCGAAGCACACTCCGGGTTTTATTACACTTCGTATTTCTGGAGTTCCATTGACCTTGCTGCCGACGATACCTTAACCCCGACTCCAACGAAAGGCACCGGAGCGATCCAAATGTCCTTCAGTAGTGCATCAAACGGGCCGAGGGAAGGCGCCCGTTTGCGGTGTTTTACCGTGAAATGAGCTGGTTCTTCCCGGATTCCTCATCTATTGGCGACAGCGGAAAGTACAGTCTGAATTCCGAACCGCATCCCGGATTGCTTTCGACATGGATGGCACCGTGATTCTGTTTTACTATTCAATAGACGGTTGCAAGACCGAGCCCCGTGCCCTGTCCGGGTTCCTTGGTGGTGAAAAAGGGTTCAAACAAACGAGATTTGGCCTGTTCATCCATTCCGCAACCGTTGTCTTTTACACTGAGCAGCACATACTCCCCCGGTTTCTCAACCGGTTTCATCCTGCAGCGGCAGTCTCATGCTCTGCCACCGCAAGAGGGGCAATTTGTTCACCCATTGCAGGACGTTATAGCATAAATAAACACTTCGGAGTTCTGAAACTGCTGAAATAAGCGTCACGTCAGCATCGCTTTCAGGCATGCTGTTTGATTGATACAACCGTGTATGAACGGTACGTTGTGGCGACTTGAAATAAACGTGACCTATCTATAATTATTGTCTGTTCAGAATAATCTGAAACCGTTCATAGATCCAGTCCGAATGAGGGCCTTAACAATGAAAAAGTGATATCGCAGGCACCTTATCCTGCTCTTGCAGAAGATATTCGTTCCGGAAACATATCGTTTTAATAGGAGGCCGGAGAACTATAAGCATGAAGCCGTCGACACACAATAGTGCAGCGCGGATTGCCCAAAACGACTAAAAATAAGAAACAATGCGAACGGCATTGGATACTATACGCTTAAGAATGAACATAAAAAAGGACGGAGTCTGTCAGTTTTAAGTCAGGAATTTTATTGACGTACATGTATTCAGGCATCATCTCCCGATTCAATCCGTACTTATTTATCAGTGCTGAACCCGGAATCCCTCCAGCTCTAAATCATTGCCACAACCTTCAAATCAACTCGACCTTCATTTCCCGGGAACTCGATCTCTTGTGGAATAATCTTCCTTTTGTAAGAGGTAATGATTTTTATTCTGCATGCTCTTGCACCAGTTTTTCACGTCAGAATTTGACGAACATCGAGGACAAATGCCGGATCATCGTGCTGTCGGCGAACGGGTTGTCGTTCGTCCTTCTTCGGGCGAAATAGAGCACCTTTTTTTCCTCCCGATCGATAAATGCCAGTGCAGTCTCGAAATATCCTTTGTCGTGGATGTCGAAACGGGCGATTCCGACCGTGCCTGCCACGGCAGCCGTTCCCAGCGCTGCAATGCCGAGAAGCTGCTGCGCCGCCTCCCTGCCTTCGACGGCATCAATATATTTTTCAGAAAAATGGTAGCCGCTCTGGCAGACAAGAATTATGAACCGGCTGCTGAACCGGGTCAGAAAATCCGCTGCTTCATCCGGAATCCGATAACTTTCAACCGCATCCGTATTTTCAAGCTGATTGAACATACGGCTGAGCAGAACAGTTGATGAACTGTCGGGCTGGAAAGGTTCGTAATCAATGGTGAATTTTCTCCGCAATTTCCGGTTCACATAGGTGTGGATGATTTTCATCGCGACACTGTCGGCGTGTTCGGAAGGAGTCAGTTCCCAGAACCGGGGCGGTCTTGAAGGATCATCGTTGACAATAAGATAATTCACCGACGCGGCACAGGTTACCGTCCGAATGTTCCTCGTGATATCCCGATAGTTCCCGATACGCTTAACCCCCATTGAACAGTGCAGGCACCCCAGGGAAACAACAACTGCCAGGCACAACGACCATATCCGGCACGATCGCATCACGGATTGACATTTATCAATTTTCAACGCATCCCTCCCCGGCTATCCATCGGTCTCCCCGGCAAGCATCAGCACCACCAGCAGTTCGGCAACCAGTTTCAAACAGTCTTCCCAGAAAACGCCACGGCTGAATACATCGATAACCACGGAGCCTCCCCCTGCCGCAGCAGCTCCAGTCAGCAATATTCTACCTCGTTTTCTCACCGTCCGCCACAACAGTACGGTTACCGCCAGGCCGACCACCGCCCCGGTTATGATCGGCAGTTCATAAAACAGGCTTCCCTGCATATAGTGCCCGGCACTAGTGAAAATGAGTCGCTGCTTGAGCTGTTCATGAAACATGAAACGTTCGTCGGCCGCGGCAAGTGCGAAAAAAGCGGCGAAAAGAAACCACGGAAACAATCCGCGCCGTTTCCCGGCGACAAGCGAGAGGGTCATGGCGATGACAAGCATCGCTCCCGACAACCAGGTTCCCGCAGATTCCTCACCTCCAATGGCACGTATAGGATACCAGCTGTTTTTAACAAACGCGACCGTGAGAACAACCGCAAAAAAGAATCCGGCAAACAGGTGCACCCCTGATTTTCTGAAATCAGGTTTCATGTGCAGTCCGGATCCTCGGCGGAATCAACCGGTTTCCATACTCCGCCGATATTCGCGTACCAGAGGATTCGGTACATCTGATCGCTGGAGATACCTTCAAACATCGATATCACCGCCGCGAACTCCGGAATGCCGTCGCCGTCGAGATCGGCGGTCCACAGTTTTTTCGACCGTGAAACGGTACAGGAAGCCGGCATTCCCTTTTCATACGGCATATAGATGCCAAGAATCTCCTCGCCGGGAATTACCGGACAGGCGAAGACGATATGCGGCAGATCGGATACGCATCCGAGTTCCTCGGGAGCCAGTTTCTGCGTAATCGAAACAAGCTCTCCGGCGATCATTCCCTCTTCCGTGATGAAGTATACACAGAGCCGGTCGATCAGTTCATGTACCAGCGATCCGACACCGTTTACCTCCTGTGAACCTGATTCATAGGAACCGAGCGGCGGACCGAAACTGATATTCATCCGGACACCGCCGGGAAGATGGCGAACGATGTTCAGCAGACGGGTCGTATTGGCGTTCACCTCAACATTCAGCCGGATCTCCGGTTTGCCTTCACTGTTATGAAAAGTCGTATCGCGAGGTTCCGGACGTCGGAGAAACGGACCTGCTCCCATGAAAAAGAAATGCCCGTCGGCGAGATATTCCGATATTCCCGCTTTGGGCAGAGTCTTCAGGGCAAGGGAATCGATTTCCCCGCAGTTCCGCACCACCGACGGGATGCCGCCCGCGAGGGGTACGCCGAATGACAACAGTCGCCGGTAGGCGAGAATCCAGTCGTACCCGCTCAGGTTGAGATTGATCATCATACTATCGACCAGCGGATTCTGATGTCCGTACTTGTTCCGCAACCCGAACGTCGTGTAGATTGTCCGCATGGAAAGGATACAGACCGAATCGATGGTGGGAAGAGTGCCATATAAATTCAGTAACGAGTCACTCACCCGACGATACCCGGAGCGTTCAGGTGAACCGTTCCCGGCGGAAAGTGTCCGGATGGTAAATTTTTTCACCGATTCGGCACCTATCATATCAGTACCGCAGGTATCGGTATAGTCCGGATACAAGCCGATACTCCCCAGCTGCCATCGCGATATCGAATCAACGGCCGGTTCCATCAGGGGAAGTGTGGAATCAGCTTCTGCGACACTATCCGCCGATGAATCCGGTTCTCCTTCTTCGGCAAGCACTTCCGTATCCGGAGAAGGTTCTTCAGGTGTCAGCCATTCATCTTCCGCTGCCGAAACCGGGACGGAATCCGATACAGCAGCAGTGGTTGTCTCCGCAGTCTTCCCGGATTTTTGTCCGCAACTCAAACTGAGGCATAGAACAATGCATGGCAATAACAGCGAAAAAACGGCTGACCGAAAAGGACATGTCGAAAGGAAAATGACTTCCGTTCGGTTTTCTGGCCGGTAATCCCTCATTCAAATACTCCCAGAAAAGTGGTGAATTACGGAAAGAAAAACCCGTTTCCTTCTAAGCGGCGGTCGAAAGAATCGAGGTTTCGAGAGTGACACGACAGATTCAGTTAATATATATCCGTTTACACAACCGGCAAAACCCATTCAGGCAAATGATGTATCGAATGCAAACAATCAGGAAATGTTGAAAAAGTCCACCTGGCGGTGTTTTTCACCAAATCGATGCAGGGGAGGGATGAACTTTCAAGCGTCTGTTCGCCGTTATTCAGCCTGACTATCCCGTTACCGAACCGGCTCCACAAACGACCGCCAGAAGCTTCGTTTGCCGATGTCAACCACCGCGAGGTACGTTCCGGGTTGCAGTTTGCGCCACATACTCACACTGCCGCCGTTGAGAATTGAAGTGGTGGAACCAACCAGTTATCCATCAAGAGTAAACAGCGATACCTGTGCACTCCCCTGCCAGCCGGAGAGAAACAGCGTCTCTCCCGAAACGGTCGCCGACAGGGTAACCGTGCCGCTGTGTTGCCTGCAGCGATAGTGTCGCGGTTCGGCCGCAACTCCCAGGGACTACTGTTGTAAGCCCCTGTTTTCCCGAGAAACCAGCCGCCGTCGGGCATCTTGCTTGTAGTGGCAGCAGTCGGCGTTTCCTGCGCCAAAAAGAATGCCGATGAATCCGCCGTCGTACCACCAGCGTGGATGCGCGAGAAAGGACTCCACCGCATTGTCACGATGTGCAGCATCGGTGTCCGTTGAATGTCCTTCCGAGACCTGCCATCCGACGATCGGCAACCCGCTTTTCACCGCTAACGCACGCGTCCGGAGAAAGTACTTCGTGTAGCCGGCGCTGTCCCACCTCCGGTTCTCTTTCGCCGGTTTATGTCCGGCATTGTCCGAATCCGGAAAGTACTGTATTTTTGCATCGTGAAAACATTATCGTTATTCAGTATGCTGTTATTACCCCTGGCACCATTGCTCCACTGCCGACCATCTCCAGTCTACCATCGCATTCCGATACCGTTTGTATACACGATAACGGAACATGGCGATTCACTGTATGTTTCGACTTCCACAGGAGAGGTATTCCGTTTTCACCCCGACCATCCCGATTCGGTAGTGCGTATCGCGAAACGTGCCGCATACCCGATCCGCGGTCTCGCATTCAAACAGGACGGAACTTTGTACACCTCTTCCTACACGGGAGGTGTCTGTACCGCCATGAACGGTACGCTAATCGACCGGCCTAAAATGTGGCGTACCTCCTGGACGCTTGAACTTGATCCGTTTGACAACATCTGGCTGGCCGGAAGACAGGGAGTTTTCAGACAGACGGGAGATACACTGACTGAATTTTCGAACCTGAGAGAAGCGTATGATATCCGGTTCTTCTCAGGAAGAATTGCAGTTGCCCACCGGAAAGGAATAACGATTTACGATACGTTAACCGAAAAAGCGGTCTGGTCGAGCGAACACCGGTCGGTGTTCTGGTGTGTTGCCGTTTTTGATTCACTCCTGACGGGCGGATGCATGGATTCCATTCTGCTTGTCAGACAGGGGAAAGAATACCTTCTTCCCCTCACGCCGCCTTATAATACGCCATGGGCAATTGTGCGGAACCGGCGGGGTACCCTTTTTCTGGGAACGCAATTCGGTTTGTACCGTTTGAAAGCGGGTGAAACGAAACTCCGTTGTATCGCCTTCAAGGGGAAATGCATAAAATCGTTGCATATCGACCGGAACGGCCGGCTCTGGGTTGGCACGTATTTCAACTGAGCGCCGCGATTTCCGTTGGACGGGCAAACCGTACCATCCACCTTCCGCGCCACACCTCGATGCGGAATTTTTTCAACGTATAACGGTTATCCGCTCCGCAGTCGAGAAGGAACCTGTCTGCAGACGGATGACATAGCTGCCGTTCGCTACGGGACGCCGGTCCGGCCGCGTGCCGTCCCAGACGACGGCGTTCACCCCAGGAGGAGTGCGCAGTTCACGGACGAGATTTCCCCGCATATCGAAAATCTTCGTCTGCAGCTGATGGGTACCGCCGGAAGGAATTTCGAATTGCACCGTTACGTTCCGCCGTGACGGTTGCGACAGGGTGAAAACGACCTTCGTTGAACCGGCTACGGGTGTCACCCGCTCTGTGGTGATACCCGTTGGAGTAATTTCCACCCACACGGGATCGGTTTCCTTGTAACCGAAACCGGTGAGAAACAACGCCACTTCATTCATAGCGGCATTTGTCCATTTATTAACCTCTTCCCGTACTTTTTTCACGCAGCAGTAATCGACCGCTCCCGCGAATGTTCCCATGATGAGCCGGTTCGGAATTCCGCCGTTCCCGGCAGCGTCGGGGCTGGCACCGGGACCCTTGCGGCTTGCGAGCAGAGAATCGATGATGCATAACTGCTGCCGCACGGGATTGCCGCCCACAATCGCATCGGTTTTATTGATTCCGTTCAGGGCCTCCGAAGAGTGAAGAATCATCGCCATACCGTTTTCCTTGTCCAGAAATGAACCGAAATGATTCTTGAGACAGAGCGTCACCTTCCCCACACCGAATTCGGAATCGTGCCCCTTATTCACGGCGATATTCACAATGATATCCGTCGTGCCGTCGATGAAATCCTTCGGACCGACCGCCTGTATGGTCCGGCTGGTTCCATCCGCCCTGGTACAGGCGATGCTGATATTCTGCGTATGGTTGACGCCCTCGAACCGGTTGCTGATATTCGCCCGGATTTTGGCGGGATCGGTCAGACTGGCATAATTGGCGTATTTGTTGTTTCCGCCGGCATTGCCGTGGCCGTCGAACACGACGATATTCGCCGGTTGCGCTCCCATCACATCCACCAGCACGTCGCAAATTTTCTTGATGACCGCGACACGCGGCAGATGCGTAGGCTCAACGGAGTTTATCTTGATGACGATCCTGGTATCCGGCCATGGTTTACCGGAATGGAAGATCGTTTTCCATGCCGCATCCGCGGTGGTTTTTCCCGTCAGTTGTATTGCCATGAGATCCATGTTCGCACTGACGGCGTTCTGGTCGACGCCTTTATTGACCGTCGAAAAAACCGACGTCGGTGTGCCGGTGAACATTTTCTCATCATGACAGCAGACGACTTTCATGTTGTCAATGTCCGGATTGATCGGCATGCCGTCGGTCCAGGCCGTTTCGCGTCGCACTCCTGCGATCGCTCCGGGCACCCGTTGTGCGGTTATCGAAGCACCCAGGGTTCCGAGTGCCGTATTCCTGACAAACGTTCTGCGATCCATCGTCATATATCCGCCCTTCTTATAAAACGGTCCGGGAAAAAGCCTTCTCAATCATACCCACCCGGTTTACGGGGAATAAACAGTATCGTGAACGGTATGGGGATTACCAGTCAACCGTGATAATGCCGCTTTGTTCAACGGCCCCCGCGCGCACCCTGACCACGTATCTACCCGACGGAACGACGGTTCCCGCGCCGGTGCTGCCGTCCCAGATAATCCCCCGGCGAGAATCGATTTTTCGGTCCGATTCGTATATACGCGATCCGCGGAGATCGAATACCCGCACCAGTGCAGTATTCGTTCCGGCGGGAAGCGGCACCGAAACCGAAGCGGTTCTGCAGGAAGGATGCGACAGGGTCACCCTGACCGTGTTCATCCCCGCAGTGCCCGCGCCGCCACGCTGTGGGTCGATTTCCGTTGACGGGGTGAATTCATCCCACTCGATCGCCGATTCGGTCAGACTGAATTCGGAGAGGAATCTGTTAATAACCGATGCATTATGCGTCCACTGGTTGATAGCTTCGCGCACCTTTTTCACGCAGCAGTAATCAACCGCCGGCGCGAATGTTCCCATGATGAGACGACAGGGTTTTCCGCCGGCGGCAGCCGAATCGGGAGCCGCCATGGGCCCCTGGCGGCTTGCAAGGATGGAATCGATGATGCAGAGCTGCTGCCGAACCGGGTCGCCGCCGAGGATGGCATCGTGTTTATTCACCCCGAAAAGAGCATCCGTGGAATGCAGGTTGCTCGAACCGTTGAGGTTACTGTTCACGAACGTACCGTAATGAAGCTTCATGCAGTGGGTAACGGAACCGAAATCCGCGTTGTGCCCCTTATTGATGGCGATGGTCACCAGAATATCGATGTTGCCGTCCACGAGATCCTTGGCGCATACGATGTTGCTCGCTCCGTCTACCGTCACGGCGGTGGTTTCCCCCACCTCCGTGAACTTTTTCGCGACAACACCCTGAATAAGCGTCGTGTCGGTGAGACTGGCGTACGGCGTGAACTTGCTGCTTCCCGAGGCATCCATGCATCCGTCAAAGATCACGATATTGGCGGGTTTGACGCCGAACCCCACCATGACATCGCTGATTTTCTTGACTACGGCGACACGGTTCATATGTTGCGCAAAGATACAGTTCACCCTGATCGCCACCCGGGTCTCCGCCCAGCTTTTACCGGAACGGAAAATGGTTTTCCAGGCTTCGTCGGCGGTGGCCTTCCCGGAAAGCCGTTGCGCCATCAGGTCCAGATTGCGGTATACTTTCCGGGCATCGACATTGGAGTTCACCGTTTTGAACACCGACGTGGGATCCGCCGGGTACATATCGGGATCATAGCAGCATACGACTTTCGTGTTGCTGATCTCTGGATTGATTTTCATTCCGCTGGTCCAGGCATTCTGTTTCTTTCCGTCGGCAAACGCCTGAGAAATCTCCGTACCGGCCAAGGTCAGCCCGACCGCGCCTGCAGAGGTCGATTTGATGAATGAACGCCGATTTATAGTCATGGAATCCCGCCTCTCATAGAATGACATCCATCCGTAATCTGCTACGGTCTCAATGTACCGCATGCAGTCCGGTATTACATGTTCTTCACTTTACTCTGAAAATGTTCAAGAAACGTTTTCGCATCCTTCTGCGAATCGGTTTTATCAGCATAGCCGCCCAGTGAAACCTGGATGTAAAACCGGTCGAAATGTCCGTATCCGATACATCCGTCTCCGGAGCTGTTGTCAATTCCCGCCACCGTTTGCGCTATTCCGCTGACAGCGAGTTTCTGAGTGTTTTCCGCATCCTGATACACGAACATGTCGTTCGCCTTTTCGGCGGTCCCGAAATCCATGACATACACCGATCCCCAGATATCCCCGCCGCCGTTGAGTTCCTGTACGAAGCCCTCAATCAACCCCCGGTCCTGGAACCGTTGCACGTATCCGTTCACCCGGGTACCCGCGAATGCTTCCGGATTCGGACAGGCGACGTAGCCGTCACTCTCGGCCTCCACCCACGGACTCATCTCCCCGCTTGAAATTCTCAGGGAATACACGTCCCGGGTACCGGCATCATCGTCGGTAACCAATTTACATGTTGCGAAAACCATTACAGCCGCGGCGACCGCCGACAGAGCCGGTACTTTCACCTTGTTAATCATAGTATCCACCTTGTTAATCATAGTATCCATCCTCCTTCATATGTTGAATAATTATCAGGAACGTGTTCAAAGAAATACTGCACACTCGACCTTTTCAGAAATTCATCAATACACCGATCCTGCTTTCAAATGAACTGAATCCTCCGTTGAAAAACTGAATACTTTCATAATTGGTGATCTGAATATTGGGAAACAGAATCAGTTGTATATTGAACGTGTAACCGATATCGGGTTTCCCGGTGAAGCTCCCGTCAGCCCTTTTCCAGAGTACTTTCAGATCGTGTGAATTGAACAGATTCTTGATGATTAAAAATTTCTGCACGTTGAAATTGACGGTCAGTTTCGGCCCGGCACTGATTTTCGTCCCGGTGGAGTCCTTCCTGACACTCCCCAGTACGGCCGGGATGGTCCGGAGCCACGAAGTCCAGATACGATTGTACACGAAACTTCCATCCTGCTGAAAAAACCTGAAATCACCGGTATAATTCCAGATTCCCTGCCAATAATTGCGGGCGTTGAGCCAGTACTGTACATCGTTGTTCGACTTGAATTTTCCGGAGGCGTCCGATTCCGACCAGTTGTTCATCGTTCTGAACAGAAAAGCATCGGAAGGAGCGATGTTGACGCCAACCCCCCGTGTCTGACTTGCACTCTCCCTGCCGCGACTGCCGGTAAGCAGATCAACGGACCGGAAGTCTTCACCGTGAAATCTGCAATTGATATTCTGGGTGAATTCAGCTCGCGGAGAAAACCAGCCGAGCGGCGCATACCACAACCCCGGTTTGAGGATCACTTCAAACGACCGGATGATCGAATCGGTCACCGCCGACTCATCATGATATCTGCTGTATTTCATCTGATAGCTCGTATACAGATCAATTCCTCTGGGTGCATCGACAGTCTGAATCTGTACGATGGGTTGCACATCCGAATTCGGAGCACCCGGGAGGTTCATTCCTCCGCGATACCGTACCTTGTTTAGAATCGTCACCTGTTGTATTGGTGCGAACATCAGGAACGTGTTCGTGATCCTTCCGAAGGCCCATTCATCGCTCCCGGCGGTCTGGTACCGGTACTCGGAATGAGAAAAGTCATAACTGACCCTGTCAAACCGGGTGACCTTTTCGAGCAATGGGGACCGTACCTCGTACAGGCGTACCCCCAGTTTATCCTTCCTGCTGAACAGACTGTCGAATGCATCCGCAGCGGTATCGACTGCGGTGCCGTTCCGGTCGATGGTCATTCTCGACAGTGACAGATCGAGAAACGGATAGTCCTGATACTGCACCCCTGCATTGAAAGCGAACCGTTCCTCGGTACCACGGGCGGCATCACGCCGGTGCTGATAATACCGCAACGGCAATTCCTGGGTAATATCATGCGTTACCGCCACATCGAATTCATCGCGCGTCGCTCCGAATCCCCGGGTGAGCGTATCCGTGGAAGTGAAGTTATCGTCGACCATCATACCGTTGAGCACGAAACCCGTTTTCCCGCCGATCCTGCTCTGCAGCGTTCCGTTAAGCGCATGTGCCTTGTTTTTAACATCGTAGGCAACCTGCGGTGTCATTTTGAGCATGAGATCCGGCGAGGTGTTGCGAATCTCTACCGGTACCGAAAAATCGACAACCGGATGGAGTTCCCCGCTGTCTTCGATACCGTTTACGCCAACCCGTGTCGAAATCCATTCCCTGGGCGAAACGGTAAGGGCTCCGTAGTGAAGCCGTTTGAAGTAACGTGACGGCAGCAGTTCCACCTCGTTCATGCCGCCTTCGGGCCGGGTCTGTACCTGATACCTGACCGTAATGGAAGAAACGGGATCAACCGGTGCCGATGACCGGAACTCAAGCTTGCCGGTTTCAAGATCAAATACATAATAGATCGAATCGAGCGGATCACCATCAACCAGTACCTCAAGCGAACCGGGTACGATGATGACCGTATCCTTCGCGCTTTTCGTCTCCTCACTGGCGGAGAATTCCGTGGTATCGGTACCGTTTTTCGATTTGAGATAATAGGTTCCGTCTGCCCGGTACGGCAGCATGCGCCATTCCGACCGCGTCGTCACCATCCCCGTGCCACCCGCAAGACGCACTATTTTCCGATCGCGTTCCTTCAGTCGCTGTCTGCTTTCGAGTACCGCGCTTCCCCCCTCCATGGTCACCTCCGGCAGAAGTGCCGAAGCCGACTGATCGTTGCTGGTGGTTCCCAGTCGGAAGGTATTGAGATAATCGTCCCGGTTGCCCCGGAAATAAACGCCTTTCTTCGGCACCGAAATCGTGCTTGAATTGTCGAAGAACACATCCGCCACACGGTCGGCGGGATCGGTCGTATGCAGGTTCAGATTCGCATAGATATTGGGCAGTTTCAGCTTCATCACGAGTATGCTGTCGGTGGTATCCACGATCGCCTCGCGGATGACGACCGAATCATTCACGGTGTAGGTATCGGCAGGGAAAATGGTATCGTATTCGTAGCCGCTTGATTGGAGCGCCATGATCCCCTGGATGCTGCCGGTGAGTTTCGACTGGTACCCTTTCGTGTAGTTTACCGTCATGCCGTCATCTTTCCAGACGAAATGCCGCATCGACTGCCGCATCTCTGTTCGGGGGATCTCCTGCCACACACGGTTGACCGCATCGTAAATATGGACGACGTCGGTGGTGAAAACGATAATGAATTTTCCGGGAATGACTATTTTCTGAATGGCGGAAACCTTCATCGATACGGGGTATTCGACGAAACTCATGGAGAGTGTCCGCACATTTCCTTTGGCGATTTTGCTGCCGGTAGTGACGAAAACGGTATCCATCACCTTGGTGAGTGCCCCGATACCATGCATTGCCGGCAGATCGATCCGTTGAACGGTTTCATTCCCGATCGACAGTTTCATCAGGTCGGTTCCTCTGCAGAAATAAACGACGGAATCCTCGTCCACCAGGTCGACAGGAACCGTTCCAAGGGAGATCGAAAGCCACGACATTGTTGACGGTTGATAGGTCGCGACACGCTCGTTCTCGATGATTTTGAAAGCATCGCCCCCGGGATAGAATACCGCATCCGGACCGAAAGGCTTCTCCACCGGATAGCGGTTCCATTTTTCCGTCAGCGAGGTGAACCGGAAGAGTTTATCATCTCCGGCGCAGTAGACTTCATCGCCGTTCGACCAGAGACCGACCATCCGCCCCACGGCTTCGGGCAGCGGAAAACTGAGCCATTCGCGGCCGAGTTTATCGAATCGCAACAATCGGTCCGCCGTTCCCAGCCAGAGGTAATCGGCATCCAGCGCAATTTTTCCCACAGCGGTGGAATCGGTTTCAGACAACGAAATACGCTCGATACTCTGCGATGCCATATCGATCTGATAGACACCCGCATCAGACGAAATCCAGAGATAATCCTCGAACTCCACACAGTCAAACAGCGTGTCGACCGGTCTGGTCACGTCGATCGTTACCGGTTTGATGGTGCGGGTAAGTGTCGAAAAGAGCATAAGCCCGTTCGGATGATAGATCCAGGTGTTTTCGTTTCGGGAAAAAACACGCCATTGCAGTGACGATACCGGTGCGGCGAAGGTGGTTGCTCCCGCCAGCGACACGACAATACCTGATGCAATGACGCTAATATTGCGCAATGCCTTATTCACACATTCTCCCGGATTATGTACTCTTCACGGAGGTCCGATACCGCCCCTTCGTTATCAGACCGCAATTTCGGTAATCATACTCGACTCGACATTACCGAGTTTCATCGCTCCCGCGTTTTTAAGATGTTTGACCTTGGTACCGTCGAAGGTTTTTCCGTACCACGAGGCGAGGGTAACCGCATAACTGTCAACCGCCACCGGATCGACTCCTCCCACGAACGTGTTGAGCTGAACCACTTTTCCGGGTCCTGCCGGTCCGTTGTCGAGCAGCGCACGGGTGGCGTCGACGAATGAAACATGCGGTTTCATATAGTAAAGAAGCTCGGGAATCGCGGTGTGCATGTCGGTTTCCCGGTGAAAGGTACCCCGCTCCTTTATAAGTCCCATCTGACCCTTGAGATTGAGCGAAACTCCGCCTGCGCTATGGGATTTCGCACAGGGAAGTGAAATGAGGCAATCACTCTGGTAGACCTGTTTGACCACTTCGGTGGAAGGAAGGGATTTCGCCCGTTCGTCGCTTTTGGCAATGAACATACTGTCCTGTTTCGGGATGAAGATCACCACACCCTTGAGTGACTTGATCGCTTCGGCAATACCGGTTTTTTCCTTGCACTGTTCAGGTTCCCGCAGGGTATTATCGCATATGATCACCCGCTTCGCTCCGGCGTCCAGACAGAGCTTCGCCATGGTATAGACCGCTTCGGGAGAAGTGCAGGTACCCCAGTCGGGCGGATTGGCGAAACTCATGTTCGGTTTGATCATCACCCGTGACCCCGGTTTAACGAAACGCTCGATCCCGCCGATTTTCTTGAAGATCTTCGGAATAATCTCTTCGGCACTCCCCTTGCCTACCACCACTTCACTTTTCGAACCGGCGGCAACCTCTTCCGCAAATCCCTGCTGCGTTGCCAGTAATGCAGCACCCGCTGCGGCATGACCAATGAACTCACGTCGTGTTGTCATATTTTCCTCCCGTCGGTTGATTTCAAGTGGTTATAAGCCATTACAGTAGCGATTACGATTTTCTACTGTTTAAAAGTGAGAAACCAGGAAAATAGTGTATCTCCTATATACTCGCTGCTGCCCCACCCTTTGTCCCTCCCCCGTTTAAAAGGGGAAGGTAGTATTTTTCTGAATTCTGACAACAGTCTTCTCCCTCCCTACTCCAGAAATCCCGAAGGAAGATCGCTACCCGAAGATTCCGTCGGTTCATCGACAAACCCACCGGAGGTGAATCCTTCCGATACATCTGAAGTTCCACTCTCGGAAGACGGATATGGTGACGATGATGACGTACCGCTCCCCGGTGTCCCGAGATGTTTGCTGTCCGAAGCACGCCGTTTTTCAAGGGTAACTTTTTTCTGTGCTTCAGTGGCATACGGACCGGTCGCCTTACGATTCTCACCGAATTTATACACCACGATCGCCGCGGTATCGAAAATCGGACAGTGCTGCTCACACATGCCGCATCCGAGACAGAGATCCTCATCGACCACCGGCACCTTGAACCGCCCTTTGGTGGTCTCTACCACATAGGCAGTGATCGCATTGTACGGGCAGACTTCGTCGCACACGAGGCACTCCTTGTTCTGCGACCAGGCGAGGCAACGGTGACGGTCAAGCACCGCCGTCCCCAGTTTGGCGAACCGTTTCTCCTCGTAAGGGAGTTTGCGTAGCGCCCCGGTCGGACAGACATGACCGCAGAGATGGCACTTTTCCTCGCACCCGGCGATACGCGGGACAATCTTCGGAGTATAAAGCCGGTTCATCCCGTCAGAGAACAGGCACGGCTGCAGTGTATTGGTCGGACAAGCCTTCATGCACTCCCCGCATCCGATACACTTCGCCAGAAATTCGTTTTCGGGAATGGCGCCCGGCGGACGAATGAGACGTCCCGTATCGTCCCGTTTACTGACCGCATTCGCCCGGAACACCGGAGCGAGCAGAAGCCCCCCGGCGGCTCCGGCAACGATATGGCGCCGTTTGAGATCGGGTCCTGCATTCACGGATACCGGCAACGGCTTCACGACGGAAAAGGCGCTGCATCCCTCCTTGAGCTGCACGCACACGCCGCACTCGATGCACTCGGCTATATTGGTCTTCTTTACATCTTTGCTGTTGATCGCATGTACCGGACACGACTTCACACACCGCTGGCAGGTGTTGCATTTCGATTCCGCCACCGTCCGTTTGAAGAGTGAAAAACGGCTTAATAATCCGAAAAAAGCACCGCTCGGACAGATATACTGGCACCAGAAACGCCTGTCCCAGAACCCGCCGGCGAATACCAGTATCCCCATGATCATCGTCGCTGTCACGCCATAGAATAGCCGGATTGTCGTGGGGAATTTACTGTAAAGCAGTGCACTGGTCGTTGGTGAGAACACACCGACAAGGCGGTTGATATCGGTACCGATAACCCTCAGAACCGGATCGACAATGATGGTGATCAACCGGGTGGTAAAGGAGAGAGGCCCAAGATACAACGGAAACAGTGCCCCGAACACCGAAAGCACGAAAAACGCGATCATGATCACGTATTTTATCCGCTGAAAATATCCTGGGACCTTCCGCTCCCTGTTACGCATATTTTTAAAGAAACTCGCATCGACCGCATCGATGAGCGTCCCGAGCGGACAGAGAAATCCGCAGAAAAACCGTCCGAACAGCACTGTCGCGACAGCGATAATGCCCGCAGTCACCGCCAGAGACACCATAATTGAATGAGATGCCATAAAGGTGAGCAATGCCGTAAACGGATTCGCCCGGAGCATCCATTCGCTCTCGACCGTGTAGCCGTGCGACTGATTATTAATGAAATAGAGAAATCCGACAAACAGTGTCAGAACGACAATCTGCGTGACGATTCTGATTTTTCGCATAATTTAATCGCTCAAGTTCAGGGATAAAAAGATGGCGTCTCCCTTATGAAACGATTCTTTTTGTGGCTGATACCACGATACCTGTGCACTATTGATAATAATACATGGTTAGTTAACCGGGGAAGAAATCTGTTCAGTTTTTGGTGAAGTTTGTGGAATTATAACGGTATTGCGTAGTAATGATTGCTGTTTAATTGTTTCTTATCGGATGATTATTGATTGATTAGTATTTTCTTTCAGATATACCGATTATTCTCCAACTCAGTTTCTGTATCCTTTTCCCGGAGCCAGACAAAAAATGATTGAAAAGCCCCGGTGCATTCCCTGCTGCTCCAGATGATAGTCTTTCGTGTACGAAAAAACATCCCTGAATCCGATTGAATACCGGACTTCGCCTGAAATAAGTATATTTTTTAAAAATACCTGGTAAACGCACTCGTTTGGTATTTGTCACCATCAGAGGAAGCAACGCTATGTCAGATATACAGAACGCAATACAGCTGCAGGATAAATCTGTTTATCCAGATAACTGATAGAGATTATGGATGACCAGCACTCATTCAAGGCTACCCGGGCAGGTGATCACAGTGCAGCCTACAATTTTTACGCAAAAACAGATCCCCGGGTGGGAACCTATAGCACTCAAATACACCAAGATAACAGCACCCTCTACTGATACATGATCTCGAAATCCCCGAAGACACCGTCAAACACCTGCCAAGCGCATTCACAGTGCTCCAAACATCTTTCGCATGTCCCTTACTTCAACTCAAGCAGATACGCATACTTGTAGGCGGTACACAGAAAACGGCCATCCCGCGACAGCCCTCCCTTGAACGGCAGTGAGAGTCTGGCAAGCTGAATAGTACCTCAATCCACAGTTCTGAGTATACCACTCCTTGTGGTAGCTACACCTCGATCGTGCTTTTTCTGGTATAAGACACCCATTTTGATCTTGTAACGAATGTTCTGATGGACCGAATCGAGCGATGTTCAGGTGGATAACAGGGCTGAATGTTATACGGAGTTCTGGGATTCTATGCAAGAAGCGGAAAAAAGAAAATATCTATCAGTCATGAACGGTGAATCGCCGGTGAAGATCAGTACACCTGTATCGTTCGGGACACCGGGTTTCTTCCGTCAATATCTACTGTCTCATGTTCCGCAAGTATTCTTACAGCGATACTCTCCTATTGTCGCCAAAAAAGGGGCCGCTCAGAGTCCATCCCTGCTACCATCAGTACGCGACACTGTCGCGCTCGCTTGAATAGCGAAGTCTTTCAAGCGATTCAGGCCCTTGATGAAATGTGAAAACTAAAAATCGCGTCTCACATCTGCAACACAAGATAGCAGATAATGTTTCGATAATGCAACGTAATTGTGTGGCCGGTATCCTATGCATTCACAAGTAATTGCGCTGTCAGGTGTCGTTTTCGTTACTG
Source organism: Chitinispirillaceae bacterium (assembly GCA_016930275.1). Lineage (GTDB taxonomy): Bacteria > Fibrobacterota > Chitinivibrionia > Chitinivibrionales > Chitinispirillaceae > JAFGNB01. The sequence goes on along the minus strand of JAFGHA010000100.1, from coordinate 1,574 downwards.
AAAGATAAAAAACGGTGACGATCGTCTTTTTGATTCTTTCTTTGAGGGGGTTGTGCATACTTTTTGCGTCGTTATTTAAAAAGTCATCCGATTGAGCAATATATCAATAAGGCGGGAGTGATGAGGATTGTTCTACCGGTATCCGGAACATACGTTGCGACGGTATTTGATTTTGCGGACAAGCTGATGGTAGTGGATATCACAAAAATGACAATATCCGAAAAACGCGTTCTGTCCATTTCCCGGTCGTTGCCGTCCATTACCGTTGCCAGGCTGCGGGAGCTGAAGACGAACACGCTTATATGCGGGGCAATTTCAAATCCTCTCGCGGCTATGGTGTGGCATTCGGGTATCGAAGTGGTCCACGGGATTACCGGTGAAGTAGACGCCGTTGTTTCGGCATTTCTACGTGGACAACTCGCGCAACCACGGTATTTGCTTCCCGGTACCGGTCACGGGGGCGAATGTGGATGGTGGCAGGGAAACAGCCGACGGTTTCGGGGCGGACACAGCCGAATGTAATTAAGCTGACAAGGAAGCAGGATGAAAGCCTGTATCTGGACAAATGGTGAATTGAACAGTACAAAAAAGGCACGGGAGGAATCTGCCGACGCGGATATCGTCATTGCGGCCGATGGCGCGGTACGCCATCTTGGAAGGCTCGGAATCAAACCTGATGTAATAATCGGCGACATGGATTCGATAGACGATTCCTTACGGGATGACGATACGGGTATTGAACGGATAACATATTCACCGGAAAAAGACAAGACCGATACGGAACTGGCTGTTGAGATGGCCTTTGAGAGAGGGTGCTCACAGGTGACGCTTCTTGCTGCTGCCGGCGGACGGATGGATCACATGCTCGGGAATATTATCCTGACCGCCAAGTACCCGGGGCGTGTGGCAATAATTGAGGGAAACGCCACACTCGTCGCAATAGACAAGTCACAGAAAATCCGGTTGCACGGTGCAATCGGTGATCGGATTTCCCTGATTCCCTTTGGAAACTCTGTTGCGGATGTAATGACTGCAGGACTGAAATACGGAATGAAAAAAGAAGGTTTGCCGGTATGCACAAAAGGGATCAGCAATGAATTGGAGTGTGAAAATGCATGTATCTGCATCTCTGCGGGTATACTTCTGGTGTATAGCGAGCATTCGCAATAAGAAAGGTAATCGGCATTTGCCAAATCGGTCAAGCATGAGCGATTACTGCTTATAGAAAGGAGGAAACGTTGCCGAACGGAGACGGTACCGGCACGGCCGGTGGAGGAGGAGGGCGAATGGGCGGACAATTTTCCGCCGGTCCGGGAGGTGATTGCGTGTGTCCGCGATGCGGACACCGTGATACGCATATGCGGGGACAACCCTGCAATCAGAAAAACTGTCCAAAATGCGGGACACAAATGACGCGAGGGTAAAACTTAAAAAGGAGGTGAATTATGCCTTGGGGAAATGGAACAGGACCTAATGGAATGGGGCCCATGACAGGAAGAGGTGCGGGATATTGCGCCGGGTACTCAGTGCCGGGATATGCTAATCCCGTTGGTGGACGCGGCTTCGGTTTCGGC